>JAJQAJ010000051.1 GCA_021203865.1 Clostridia bacterium | reverse complement strand
ACCCCTCGTAGGGACTTTCACCCATAAGGGACATGACATGCCCGTCATACAAATCGAAAAGTGGCTCGCCTGCCATTCAAATCAGCATAAGAAATAGCACCCATTCGGGAGGACTCCAAAGTCATAAGATTCATTTCGAAAAGGAGAAATAATGATGAAAAGACTGGATATTCGTTTTGACCGAGAAACAATGGATCTGCTGCGCTCACTCATCGGCAAAAAAATGAACAAATTCATGTGTCAGCGAAGAATGTATTCAGCCGCGGTTGACGAAGTCGTGATATTCCAGATAGAAAATGTTCTTTACAAACTTACCAACGCATACCAGGATTTGGAGTACATGAATCACTTGGATGATGTCGGGGTCTTTAAATTCGGCCCGGCGAGTGAAGATGACATAAAATGGTATGAGGCCTTATACACGCCCAAACTGGACATGATTTCGACGCCCATAGAGCAAAACATAATGGAAATACGTATATTGCATGAAAACCAGCAGCTTTATCACTTTGGTGAACAGGTAAATGATGTCAACATTGTCAGAGGTGTGATTTTTGTTATGGAGGACGGGCTGGAAATCGCACTGGAAAAGGACATGTGGTTTTCTGAATTCATATATGTCACCACCGGACACAATCTTATGGATGAATTCAGGGGAATAGACGAAACACATCTCCAAACGTGGAAAAGTGACCCGGAATATGAAGCCAAAGGCTCCAGAGAGTTGGTCGTATTGAAATAAACGCCGTCAGTCCTTTGTGAGGGACAAAAAACCAGGCTTTGCGGTGAAAAATGGCATCTTATAGGTCGGCCGTCCCGGACTGACCCCAAAAACGGCGACACCGAATAAAATCAAAGCGCCTTTTGGCCGAAAGAGAAAAAAGGGAAGCTTCGCTCCCTTATTTTTTATGTTTTCATGTGACCTGTCATTCGTACTCCGACATGTCTTTTCCGGAAAGTTTCAGCTTTTCGTCAAAGCCGTAGGAAATCCCGCATGAATACGAATATGTCAAATCGTACGACGAGACGTCTCCATCGTCATTCTCGTATTGTGACATACAGACTTCTACCTCATACCCGGACACGAAGCCGTCGGAGCCCACGAAAATTTCAAAGGTCACGGTAAAGTCGAGTTCACAGGTATAATCCTCAATGTCGTACTTTCCCGTGTCGGTCTCCGAAATGGCAATCCTGTACGTCGTTTCGTTTTTGCCCTTTTTCACCTCGCATGAGCCGTCCTTACCTTCGAAGAAATAATCTCTGACATCGCTAACATTTGTCCAGGGGCCGTCTCCGTACAAAACGCCAATGCCTGAAACATATGAAAAATCAGTATTTTCGGAATATGTACTGTCGGAATATGACGACGTTGTTTTGGTTTTCTTCGTTTTCTCGTCACCGTCCTCGAGCTCGTATTCGTAGATGTACAGCGTGAGGGCGTCGGCGCCGTCGGGAACGTAATGGCGGTAAAATGAGTACGCGTACGCGCTGGAATACTCAAAGCCGAACCCCGATCCCGTCCCAAAATCCGTCTCATCATTCATATAAACGAGATATCCGGAATCCGAGTCATACGAAGTTATGTAGCTGTCCTTGAATTTATCGCTTTCGGAGTATGTGTAGCCGTACACTTTTTCGGTTCCATCATACATCCCCTCGTCTTCTTCCGTGACGGTGAACGAACCTTCATATCCATCGGAGACAGCGAGGGCGGCGTAAAGATTTGCGGCGTCTTCATCCGTCATGTCTTCAAAACCAGCGCTCTTTTCATCGAAGGACGAACAGGCGAAAGCACCAAAGGCGAAAATCGCTGCAAAAAGGGCCAAAACGATGAACGCCGGAATTTTAAAACGTATACTCATGGTCTGATTTTCTCCCAAAGACGGTGTCCCGCCTTAATTTTTCATTTGAAGCCCGCCTCGTCGCACGGCCCGCGCGCGGGGGATGCCAACTGAATGCCGAATATGGAAACGGCTCCTCCTTTCAGTTTACATGAGCCAGCCACTTCTGTCAAATTAATCCTGACTTCCCGAGAAAAATTACATCTACATCGAGAAATTCCATCTACAAATTTTGCTGAGATGCCATAAAGTTGCATACGTATTACAATTTAAAGCCGACGTCAGCTTTATGTGTAATTTTCCATAAAACCGCCGTCAGCTTAAAAGTGTTTATGCCGACTTTTTTATTAAGCCGACCTTCGTCGAATTTTCCAGAGAAAACACAAAAAAATCGGCATAATTATTTCACGGGGATAAAGGGGAGCGCGTCCCCGCCGAAGATCCCCTACGGAATTTTAAATTTGTAAAGAAGCCGATTCCAGCCTTAATGGGGCAGGCCGCGAATCAAATCCGCGGCCTGCATCTATCTTCTGAATTATGATTTCTTTTCCACCTAAACTTACTTTCTGGGGTTCTTTATGTTGGCCTGCGCCGCCGCAAGTCTCGCGATGGGGACACGATAAGGCGAGCAAGACACGTAGTCAAGTCCGGTGTTGTGACAGAACACAACGGATGCGGGGTCGCCGCCGTGCTCACCGCAGATTCCGACGTGAAGGTTGGGTCTCGTCCTTCTGCCGAGCGTTGTGGACATTTCTATGAGTTTGCCGACACCGTCAACGTCGAGCGTTGAGAACGGGTCAAACTCGTAGATGTTGTTGTTATAGTAAGCGGGAAGGAACTTCCCGGCGTCATCCCTCGAGAAGCCGAACGTCATTTGCGTGAGGTCGTTCGTCCCGAAGCAGAAGAACTCGGCCTCAGTGGCTATTTCGTCCGCAATGAGGGCGGCCCTCGGAATCTCTATCATCGTACCAACTTTGTAGGTGATTTTGATGTCGGATGCCGCTATCACGGCCTCGGCGGTTTCGACAATAGTCTTCTTGACGAATTTGAGTTCTTTTAGATCTCCTACGAGGGGAATCATGATTTCGGGAACAATCTTCCACTCGGGATGGGCCTTCTGCACGTTTATGGCGGCCTTTATCACCGCGCGCGTCTGCATCGCGCCTATTTCGGGATATGTCACGGGAAGACGGCATCCCCTGTGCCCCATCATGGGGTTGAATTCATGAAGGTCGGCGATAATTTGTTTTATCTGTTCGACACTCTTTTTCTGGGTCTTCGCGAGCTCAGCTATGTCCTCCTCCTCAGTGGGAACGAATTCATGGAGAGGGGGATCGAGGAAACGGATGGTGACGGGTTTGCCTTCCAGAGCCGTGTAAAGCTGCTCAAAGTCTTCCTGTTGCATGGGCTCTATTTTGGCAAGGGCCTTTTCGCGTTCCTCTTTCGTGTCGGAACAGATCATTTCACGGAACGGTCCAATTCTTGTCGGCTCGAAGAACATGTGCTCGGTGCGGCAAAGACCTATGCCCTCCGCCCCAAAAACCACCGCCTGCTTCGCGTCCGTGGGAGTGTCGGCGTTGGTTCTTACCTCAAGCGCCCTGTACTTGTCGGCGAGTTTCATGACTCTTCCAAAGTATCCGCTGGAGGGGTCTGCCTTGACCGTGTTTATCATGACGTCATATATCTTCCCGGTGGACCCGTCGAGCGACATGGGATCGCCTTCCTTGTAAACCTTCCCGTTTATGGAGAAAGTTTTCTTGTCCTCGTCGAAGTTCTTTATGTCCCCGCATCCGGAAACGCAGCACGTTCCCATCCCGCGCGCGACGACGGCGGCGTGTGAGGTCTGGCCCCCGCGGGCGGTCAGGATGCCCTGGGCGTATTTCATTCCCTCGATGTCTTCGGGAGAGGTTTCAAGTCTCACGAGAATAACTTTCTTCCCCGCCTTGCCCTGTATGGCGGCGTCCTCGGCGGTGAACACGATGGTTCCGGCGGCGGCGCCGGGAGAGGCGGCAATGCCTTTGCCCACGACATTGTTCTTGTCGGCGGCAGCAAGCGCGTCCGCGTCAAACATGGGATGAAGCACCTGATCCAAAGTCTTGGCGTCTATCTGGAGGAGAGCCTCTTTCTCGTCTATGAGTCCCTCGTCAAGAAGATCACACGCTATCTTTATGGCCGCCGTGCCGGTTCTCTTGCCGTTACGGGTCTGGAGCATGAAGAGCTTGCCGTGCTCTATGGTGAACTCCATGTCCTGCATGTCTTTGTAATGTTTTTCAAGTATCAGCGCGACGTCTTCGAACTGCTTCGCGGCGTTCTCAAACCCGGGGACGTTCGCCATCTCGCTTATGGGGCTGGGGGTGCGGATGCCGGCCACGACGTCCTCGCCCTGCGCGTTGACAAGATACTCGCCGGTTATGCCCTTCTCACCAGTCGCGGGGTTACGTGTGAAAGCCACGCCAGTGCCGGAATCGTTGCCCATGTTGCCGAACGCCATCTCCTGAACGTTCACGGCCGTGCCCCAGCTGTAAGGGATGCCGTGGTCCTGTCTGTAAATGTTCGCGCGGGGGTTGTCCCATGACCTGAACACAGCCTTGATGGCCTCAAAGAGCTGCTCTTCGGGATCCGTGGGAAAATCTTTGCCAATCTTGTCTTTGTATTCTTTTTTAAACTGTCTCACGAGCTCTTTGAGATCGTCGACCGTGAGGTCTATGTCGGCCTCGACGCCCTTCTTTTCCTTCATCTCATCGATGAGAGCCTCAAAGTACTTTTTCCCGACTTCCATGACGACGTCAGAGAACATCTGAATGAACCTTCTGTAGCTGTCCCAGGCCCAGCGGGGGTTGCCGGATTTTTCAGCCATGGTGTTCACGACTTCTTCGTTGAGCCCCAGGTTGAGGATGGTGTCCATCATGCCGGGCATGGAATCTCTCGCGCCGGAACGGACGGACACGAGCAAGGGATTTTCTTTGTCACCGAACTTCTTCCCACAGATTTTCTCCATTTTTTTGACGTATTCCAGAATTTCTTTCTGAATATCGTCGCTTATGACTTTCCCGTCTTCATAGTACTTGTTGCAGGCTTCCGTCGTTATGGTGAAGCCCTGAGGCACGGGGAGGCCTATTCTCGTCATTTCCGCGATGTTCGCACCTTTCCCTCCCAGAAGAGGACGCATGGTGGCGTCGCCTTCAGAAAAGAGATAGCAGTACTTTTTAGCCATTTTCCTTCCTCCTGGAAATTTTTAAAATTTTACTTTCTAA
>JAJQAJ010000084.1 GCA_021203865.1 Clostridia bacterium | reverse complement strand
AGCGGGTTCACGACGAGTATGTGTCAGACTACCACAACTATGACACGGAGGACAGCCTTTCCAACACCGTGAGACTCGCTTATTTCAACCTCATAAACGACTACTATTCAAGAACGGAAGCTTCTTCATGCCGCGGCAGAGCGGATGTAATATTTACTCCGAGAAAGGGGAGAATGTATCTTCCCATGGTGATGGAGTTCAAGGTTGACGACAGCGCGGAAAACGCCATCCAGCAGATCAAAAACAAAAGATATTACAAGGCCTTTTATGAATACAAAGGCGACGTTCTTCTCCTTGGGATTGTGTACGACTCCAAAACAAAAAAACACGTCGTCAAAAAGGATATTATCACCGTCGACAACGCGAAACTTCTCTGATATTTCCCTCCCAAAACTATCCGAAAATTTTTAGGACATAAGAACTCGGAACCTGTTATTTGCGGTCCCGGTTTTTTTTTTAGCCTTCAAAAAGGGGTGGAACTCGTTTTCATGATGGGAACAAGACTTTCTCGCACGCCGTGAGAGGTAAATTCGGCGCGTTTTTTTGCCCGCCTGGTTGACACACGGGGGAGGTCGTCTCAAAATACGACCATGAAGGAATGGGCCACGGACTCGACGAGGTGGTAGGCTGGACGTTCAACCCCGAAACGAGCACGGTGACCATAACGTTCGAGTGCATGAGCGATGGTGAAATCACTGTGAAGACCGTCGCCATAACCGAGGCGAATTACACGACCACGGTTTACGAAGGCTACGTTCACGTGGAATACAACTTTGAGTCGACCGTCGCGGCAGAAAACGGCACGTCGTATCCGTTCCATGTTTGCGGCGACGACGTGGATATAGAAGCTCTTCCCGATGGTGAGGATGATGACTATTACAGCTACTCCGTGGCTTCGCACTCGACATGCGAGGCGGAGGGCGAGGACGTTTACACATACGGACGAGGAAAAGGCGACATAGTCAGGGTGACGACACCCAAAGACCATGACTGGAAGAAAAAAGAATACGACATGGACGGAATGACATTCACGTATTACGAGTGCCAAACATGCCAAAAGATCGTTCTTAATGAAGGCGACGAGGACGAGTATGACGACGTTGACGTTCTCGCCGGTGACATCGCCGCTAAAGAAAGTTATGAGGAAACGAAACGAGAAGCTCTCGCAGCGCTGGATGACGCGATGACCGAAATACTTGAAAACCTCGCCGAAAGCTTTGAGGAAGGCTCCGATGAATATGAGACCATAAAAGAGGTCGTCGAGGCGGTGTTCTCCGAATACAAAGATTTCACTGAAGGTACTGAATATGAGTCTCAGACCGACGGCGGCAGTGATGATTATCTTGATGGATTCATTGGCGACATAGAAGGCATTATTGATGAGGCTGTCCTTAACGCCACGCAGACCTCAACTGAGATGTCCACGGATTACATCCTTGACGTGCTATATCAGGAGATCATCGAGAGCGGCAAGTACGAGGGAAGCGCCCTAGACGCGCTCGACGCCGTCTTTGAAGAGTTGAAGCGTGACCTTGAAAGAATAACCGTTGAAAGCGTTGATGAAATAGTCGGCCTCTATGATTCGTTCATTGAAAGGGCCGAGGCGGCTCTTGACGCGGTGATTCCTTCAACGGCGTTCGTTCACGACGGAAGACTCCGAGGTTGCGGGATCCGTTTCAAGCTCGGAAGGACTTTCCTCATCCGTGGGCTTCGAGATAACTGCGGGCGACGCGTCCAAAGTCATAGTCGACATGGACTCGTACGTGTATGTCGGGGATGGCGATTATTCCGATGAATACGTGGCTTCCCTCGTTGAAGGCAAAGGAGTCGCTGCGGTGTTCGATATATCACTCTATGACAGCGCCTCGGGCACGTACGTCACGAAGTACAAGGGATATTATGAGGTCAGAATCTCCCTCGACGAAGACATCCTGGCTATGTCCGGCCTCCAGGTTGTCTACATAGGTTCCGACGGCAGGGCCGAGGTTTACGGGACTGAGATCACGGATGACGGGTATCTCGTTTTCACGACGACGCATTTTTCCGAGTTCCTTCTTTTAAGCTCTGACGTGGAAGTGAGAATGGGTGTGGATGAAAGGGCGGAAAGCCACAGTTACACTGACGGCATGACGTTGACGATAATCATTGTCCTCGCCGTGATGATAGTTTCGCTCGTCGTTCTCGCGATTGTCTTCGCGTGCGTGACCGATCCCAGGAAGAGAAACGTCTGACGGATAAAAAACTTAAAACGAAAAGAGCCCGGTTCACGCCGGGCTTTTATTCACTCATGAATTTCTTGGCGGGCTCGCTGGAAAAATCAGGGCCACGACTTCATGCTCCCTTATCGGAGCAAGAAACGCCGTTTTCTGATAAATGACTGAATTTTTGTGCAATGTGCTATACTTTTCATGAAACAGAGAATTTTATGCAGACAAGAATCCAAACATGGGAAAATATCTGAATCCCGGAAACACAAGATTTAAGAATCATCTTAAGAATCCGTATTACGTTGATAAAAGCGGTCTGATAGACATCCTCAACAGCATGATTGAAAATGACGATATCGGGTATCTTTGTGCCAGCCGTCCCAGGAGATTCGGCAAATCATATGTTGCCGACATGCTCACGGCGTATTACAGCCGCGGGTGTGATTCGCGTACTCAGTTTGATAAGTTGAATATTTCGCGTGCGGCTTCTTATGTGCGACATCTTAACAAATATGATCGCATATATGTTGACGTGAACGGTTTTCTCGATTCACTGGATGCGGCGCTCAGTACCATGCAGGTGCTTAAAATTTTGAAGAAGGATATTTTTGTTCGATTTAAAGAGGGAATAGGAAGTGGATTGACAACTAAGACGCTTTTAAAGACTCTACTGGATCAGATAATTTCTGACAAGGTGGGTCAAATAATTTCTGTCGACTGGGTCAAATAATTGTTGACAAACACAACAATAAAAGCGACGTGGACGGACAGACCGCATACCTCCGATTTTTAAACGCGCTACTTAAAGGGAAGGATTATGTTGTGCTTGCGTACATGACCGGAATTCTTCCCATAAAAAATACGCGACAGGCTCCGCGCTCAACATGTTCAGCGAGTACACTATGCTAAAACCCGGCCCGGTCAAAGAATACATCGGGTTCACGGAAGAGGAAGTGGCGAGGCTTTGTGAAGGCTCCAAATTCACGGCAAAGGATATCAAAGACTGGTATGACGGATACAACCTGGACGGACTGGAGATTTACAACTCCAATTCGGTGGTCAGCGCGTTGAGAGAAGGGGTTCTGACAAGTTACTGGACCGATACAGACGCATTCGAGGACCTTCTTTCCTACATCAAGATGAACGTGGACGGACTTCACGACGTAATTCTCAAACCTCTGGCGAATGAAAGATACGTGCTCTCGTCTTCCGAATCGTTTAAAAATGACCTTGTCAATCTTGAAAGCAAAAACGACTACCTTGTGGCGCTCGTTCATCTCGGGTATCTTTCATACAACTTTGGTGACGGCACGCTCAAAATTCCCAACAACGAAATAAGAATACAGTTCGTGGACTCCATAGGCATGGTGGAGCCTTCCGTTCTCGCCAGGTATTATACGTATTCTAATGGACTTCTTGATGCCACCTTGTCTTTGGATGCTGTTGCCGCGGCTGAAATGTTAGGGAGGATGTTTTCTGAGTTCACGATAAAAACCGGATACTCCTATGAGGATTCGTTTGATGATTTCATTTTTTCTGCGTATATGTCGGCGAATGATTATTACGACGTCATCCATGAGGCCCCACGAGATGGCTGAAAAGTGCGGATTTCGTATTTTATCCCAATCTTTTGCGTGCGAGAAAAGAAAGGTCCTATCTTCCCGCGGTCATAATAGAGCATAAAACTAAGAAATCCACTAAGACCGCCATGAACCAGATTACCGAAAAAGGATATGACGACTATTTTGAGTACAGAGGCTATCACGGGGACGTCATACACGTCGGATTAAACTTTAAAAAGATGACGGAGAAGAAAAAAGCCTCTCTCGCAAAAAAAAGCGCGGGCCCCGTAGATGATGGCGGCAAACACTCTTTCGGCAACGACGCAGGACTTGGCACGCACACGGACATCGTGCATTTTTGTGAGTTGAAGAAATATAAAATTTGAGATACATGATGACAAAATGGGTGCCCGAGTCGCGTGCCGGACGCCTTTTTACATAAGACGCAGAGATGTCGTCATCAAACGTCGCTGAGGGCGGAGGCAAATGAATTGACGTAGTCTCCTACGAAGAAAAGTCTTTACGAAGATTTTTGAACGCAGCATTTAATTTTGGTGACGACTTCCTTCCTAGATGATTATTACGGTCTTTTTTTGTCTTTCGGCTTGATTTCGGCTTTGGGGCCATGTATAATTTTTATAGGTTTGAGATAAGCTATATCATTAAATTTGAGGAAATTGAATATGGGAACGTATTTTAACCCCGGAAACGATAATTTCCGTCATTATATATTCGATGACATTTATGTCGACAAAACGGGTCTCATCACGGTTACAAACAGCTGTGTGTTTAAATCACGCAAATATATTTGTGTTACCCGGCCGAGAAGATTCGGGAAATCATATGCCGCTGACATGCTCACGGCGTATTACAGCCGCGGGTGCAAATCCCGCAAGCTGTTTAAAGGGTCTTTGATTTCCAAAAACGCCACATATAAAAAACATCTCAACAAATATAACGTCATCCATATTGATGTGTCATCATATATGAAATCATGCTCGCGTGACGCTTCAATTTCCTCTGTACTGGATGACCTTATCGCGATGCTCATGTCGGAGATACGGGCCGAATACCCTAACATTGAACCTGATTCGGCCGGCAAATTTCCCGATTATCTTGACACTCTTTACAGAGCGACGAATATCCCGTTTGTCTTCATAATTGACGAGTGGGACGCTTTTTTCCGTAACAGAAAGGATGATCTCGCGGGTCAGAAAGAATTCATGGACAGAGTGGAGGCGCTCTTAAAAGGCAAGTCATATGTGGCGCTTGCGTATATGACCGGGATTTTACCCATAAAAAAGTACGCGACGGGCTCCGCTCTCAATATGTTCAGCG
>JAJQAJ010000010.1 GCA_021203865.1 Clostridia bacterium | reverse complement strand
TACGTCTCCGATTGAACATGATTATTATACAACTCCCCGCAAAAAAACGCAATACTGCAAAATCGGTCACTACGGGTTGTCGGCTGAATCAGCCACCTTAGGACAAAGATCCGGATTGTGCAGTCATATTCGATTCTTCTTGATGGTTTGCCATTCCGAAATGTTGCGTTATGGGATGATATATTTTGGATTTTTTGTCATGATTCTTCCGGTATGCCGTGACCGCGGCCGGGGTCCCGGAATTATCTTTTTCCTGAATGAGGGGGCAAAAAAATATCCGTCGAAGACGGCGAAGTCGTGGTTTTTTTGAACCGTGGCGTTTTTTTCCGAAGACGTCTACCAATATTATTAGACGTCTTATGGGACATTCTGTATAAGTCGATAGCGCCGTTTATGAAATTGGCGTTTACATTGATTTTTGTAATTTTGGAAGCGAAAACATCCGGGAAGGCTCGATAGGATTTTTTGGGGGCGTGACCATCGATGCGATGCAGGGAAAGTTTACTGAACATAATGACGGAGAATGTATACTTGTAGGTGGAGGCACTATTTTGACGTTCAGGGTTGCCGATGGTGCCACGGCTGAAATTGATTATTATTCCGGATATGAAAACACCGCGACGATAGAGGTGTACGAGGCGCTGTAACCATAATATTCACCATACAAACATACATAATACGGTATCAGCATCATTGAGAACTCCGGTATGTAAAACAATTGAAGAAACCTAACGCGAAACAAAAATAACGGCTATGCCGGCGGAATGAGCCTCTGTCCTGAAAGCCCGGGGGAAATTGAGGTGCATTCTTCCGGGTTACGGTTGATGTGGCATTGAACGGCAATCCCGTGCAAAGGGCGGCATTGTAAACACCTTCCAGTCAGAATTCAATTTTGGCGAAGAAAAAAATGTCATTTAAGTGGCGCGATATAAAGGGAATACCGTGGCGGCAGTCCGGTTTCCAAATCAAACCACTTCGATTGATATTGCCGGACCATGGCTTAACAAATCTTTCGGTGGCACGGAGCAATCCGTGCACAATTACGTGACGAGACGACCGCGGCATATGAAGTCGGTTAATTTTAACCATCTATAAAGCTTTTTCATGCCCTCGCCGGCGGCAAATTCGTGATTCGGATTGACAAACCGTGTAAAAAGGATTATACTTCTCATATAAGAAGTTTGAAGTTTATACTTTCTATAAAAGAAGTCAGATTTTCATCTTGCTTTGACAAGAAGCGAATTTTTTGTTGACCGGGGGCGGCGTCATGTTCATAGGAAGGGAAGAGGAGATAAAGCTGATTGGAAGTGAACTTTCTAAGCCTAGCGCGTTTGTCATTGTGTACGGGACGAGGCGCGTTGGCAAAACCTCGCTTTTGAAGGAGGCCGTAAAGAAGAGCAGTGACAAAACCATTTATTTCGAGTGTCAGGCTCTGCCTCTCGAGTTCAATTTAAGTCTTTTTCTGGAAACTTTGGAAGATCTGGGCTTTGACATTGACCGCGAGAAACTTACGAGTTTTGACAGGGTATTCAAATATCTGAACGGTTTCGGTGAAAGCTTCAACGTCATAATCGACGAGTATCCCTATCTCAAAAAATCGGCGGGAGGCAACGTCATGGACAGCGTTTTTCAAAGCGTTGTCGACAATTATCTTCATGGCATCAGACTTTTCCTCTCGGGCTCGGACGTCGGAATGATGAAAGAGCTGTGCTGTTATGACAACGCTCTTTTCGGAAGATGCACGCGGATAATTGAGCTCAAAGAGTGGGATTACAAAGAGGCGTCGATGTGTTATCCGAATCTTTCTCCGTATGACAAAGTGGCTTTTTATTCCGTCTTCGGGGGGACGCCCTATTTGAATACTTCGATTGACGCGGCAAAATCGATAAAGGAGAATATAACCGAGCTCTATCTCAAAGAAAACGGCGCGGCGCGTATTTATGCCTCGCAGCTTCTCATGACCGGGGCGTCGGACATGAAACTTTTTGTCGAACCCATTCTCATTGTTCTGGGAAACGGAAGGAGGAGATACGGTGAGATAAAGGCCGCCACAAAGATTTCAAGCGATTCGGTACTTAAAAAATACCTTGACACAGCGATAAAGCTCGGTCTTATTGTCAAAGTCTATCCCGTGAACAGGGACGGTGACGCAAAAAAAGCCTCATATGAAATAGCGGACAATGTTTTAAGGTTCTACTATTCTTTCATCTTCAAACACCAAAGCGACCTCTATGACATGGGCGAGGATTTGTTCTATGAAGAGTATGTGAGACCACATCTCACCGCGTATGTGTCCAAAAGATTTGAGGACATATGCAGGACGTATTTCAGGAGGCTGATAAAGTCCGGGAAATATAAGGACGCTCGTCGTGTCGGCAGGTATTATTACGACGACAGCGTGACCCAAAAAAGCGGTGAGTTCGACGTCGCCGTAAAAAAAGAGCCCTACAGGGGCATGTACTGCTACGACATATATGAGGTGAAGTATCACGAAAAGCCGTTTTCGGAAAAAGGGATGAGGCTTGAAACCGAACAAATTCTGGATATAAATGAGATAAAGGTCCAAAACATCGGGTTCGTCTCCGTGAACGGATTTGAGGAGGGATGCGAGGGGATTCTCATCACCGGGGATGACCTTTACAGATGATTTAAGCCACGCGCCGCGGCGGACGGGAACACATGATTTTTCGGAATTTTGGAAAAAAGCCGTGAGGGTTTTCATACGGCAAAGTCATTTTTTCCGATTGAACAAAAATACGCGAAAATTTAAAAATCATGACGTCGGCACGGAAATTCCGTGCCGAAAACTTTGTAAAGCGGCTTTAAGGGTCGCGGGGCGCGCGGCATAAAAAAGGATGCTAATTTTCAAAGTCGGTATTGCAAACTATCCTTTTTCGCTGTAAAATTTACTGTAGAAAAATTCGCCCGCTTTGGCGGGTCTCACATACGGCTTTCTGTCCGTCGAAGCGCGGAAAATTTGTTTCAAAATCGCGCTATGGCGGTATTTCGGAGGAACTTTGAAGTTATGAAGAGATTTTCTAAGCGTGTTCGCTTTATGATTGCGGCCATTTTCACTTGCGTCATGGCGGCGACATTCTGTCTCGCCGCGTGCAGCAGTGACAGCACGGGGGGGGGGTCTGACTCTTGAGCCCGATACTTTAATAATGCACGTCGGTGATGAGCCGGAGGTTCTCACAGCAAGCGGGGAGGACAAAAACGGCAAGGCGTTCGCGAGCTCGGACTACAGCTGGTCATCGGAAGGTGATGCGATAGCCATCAGCAAAGTGGGATACCTTTGCGAGGTGACGGCTCTAAAGCCCGGAACCGGTACGGTGACCGTCAAGGCCGGCAAGTTCTCCGCGTGGTGCGACGTCGTCGTTCTTGACACTGTGGAATCCGTGACGCTTGATAAGTCCACACTTGAGCTAAGTGTCGGCGGGAGCGACACACTGACCGCCGAAGTCACGCTCACCCTTGGCGGAGCTTACTCGGGAAGTTATGAATGGAATGTCACCAAAGGGGAAGACATCATCGGCATATCGCCTTCCGGGGATACGTGCACCGTCACCGCTGAGAAGGCGGGTGATGCCACCATCACTGTGACGGTAGAGGGTGTTTCCGTCGGATGCGATGTCAAAGTCACGGAGACATCGGAAAACGAACACTCATATTCGCAAGACAGCAAGATTTCGTGGTCATGGATCGGGAGCGATGAAGAGGGATGGACAGCCACCGCCACCGTCAAGTGCGACAACTGCGACTATACCGTCGACGCCATCGTTGAGATGACAACGGAGACAGCAAAAGCGACCTGCACGGAGGCCGGCAAGACCGTATACACCGCCACCGCAAAATTGGAAGGCGAAACTTACGAATGGACGACTTCAAAAGAAGTAAGCATCCCTGCAACGGGCCACACATATCCCGAGGAAAATGACGAAAACAATGTTTTATGGGATTGGGAAAATATTTCAGAAGGAAAAGTTGAGGTAACAATAAAATGTGCCGTCTGTGGGGCAGTGATTGCTTCTGAAAAAATTTCATATTCTGAGGATGCAAATAACCCTGGATACTGGGTCGCATCTTTCGCGGTGGGTGAAAAGACATATGAAAGCTCATTCGAAATCCCAAAACAAAGTCCCGGAGAGACATACGGGGAAATCGTCAAGATTGATTTCGACAGTGAGAGGTTCACATCCGGAACGGTTTATGTGCAGAAAAAGGACGATGAACATCCGGATGAGCCTACAAGTGCCTCACTGACATATAACGATGGGACGGAGACGGGCTTTACCGCCGTTGGAGAAGCTTCGGACAGCAGCACAATCGAAATTGCGACCGAAAACGCCTCTGACGATTCCCATACAGTTCTCAAGTTCAACGGCGGCGCGACTACAACAAAGGGATCAATATCCATTGAATTGCAACAGGGTTATTATTGTGTTGTTTTGACATACTTCCAAAGCAACGCGGGGAGATGGGCGACTGTTCTCGACAGTCGAGGCAATGACCTTGCTCCGTATATTGCGGAGGAGGACAAAACCACAAGCGACAGTTCTCAGAAGACGAGAACAATTTATTTCTATCTGGATTCGGCTCAGAGCGTATATATCGGTTCCCACGACAGCGGCCTTTATATCACCTCTATCGGAATATATGGGGTGGACTCTGTCGGAGAGATGATTGTCGAGGGTGTATCTTTGGATGTCAGTGAAGCCGAGATAGTGGAAGGAGAGGAGATTGTTCTGACTGCGCTGGTTAAATTGTCAGACGGCAAAACATATAAAGGGTATGATTTGGTCGAGTATACATGGACATCCGAACCGGAAGGCTATGTGCCGGAAAACTATACCAGTGACAACATAACAATCAGCGGACAAGGCATCGGGACTGTCAAGGTGACCGTTACGATTGTTGTCGGGAGCAATGTGTACAGCGATAACTGTGTGATTACGGTGACCGAGAAGGTGGAGGAAGAAATTCCCGAACTCGGAGAGGCGCTGGAGCATATTTACATCGATTTCTCAGATGAGTCCACATACTCGTGGATTGAAGATGTTGTGTCCGGAAATGCGTATACCTCCGGGATTATGACGTTCTATACCGGCACGGAAAGCCAAATGTCCATATCTAATGGTTATCTGAACACATACGGAGGGTCCTCAACCGGAAACGGGAGGTATTTCACGATTGACCTAAGCGGTTATGAGGGGCAGTACATAACCGTTAATGTTTCATTTACGGGAAACGGTACAAGCGAAAGATATTTGATTTTGGCGACGGAGCTGGTTTCAGACATAACGACCAATCCCGATGTCGTTCTCACGAGTGTCAAGACGGCATCGACGGGAACGGAATACACTCTGAGTTTTTCGGGTGCGATTACGGCTAATATGGCGACCATTTATCTTACATGTTCCAACGGCATGCGAATCTACAATATGAGCATAGACGTTTTCGAGGTTGTTGAAAGCTCTGAACCGCGAGTGACAGGGGTTGAGTTGTCGTCCGACAATTTGACGCTTCATATCGGTGACGGGCCCGTCGAGCTAAAGGCTACGGCGGTAATGAACACAAAAGACGCGTACACCGGGGAATATGAGTGGATTCTTTCGGACAGCGGGATAGTAGAGATAACGGGCACCACGGGTGACACGATTGAGATAACGGCAATAGCTCTCGGTTCGGTGACAATAACAGTTATGGCGGGCGGCAAGGAAGCCTCGTGCGAGGTGAAAGTTCTTTCGGAAGGCGAACTTGAGTATGAATGGGTAGACACGTATGCCGATCTCGAAACCGCCTGGTCGCTCGCCGGCGGAAATTCTAAAAAAATAGAGGGGAACGCCCTCACTGTGGGAAGCTTCACATTCGCCGTAGGGATTTATTTTGAGGATGAATCGACCGGCATTTCCGGGATGTACGACTTCAACAACCAAGGAAAGGAAGTAAACATTGTCCTGACGGGCGAAATGAACAATATATCGTTCTATGCCAAGACCACGAGTGGGACAACTTCCGTAAATTACTATCTTTTCGACGCGAAAGACGAATCGGAGCCTCTTTGCACCTGGACCATCGTTGAGGGATACGCGGATGACTATTATACAATGACAGGAAAATATCTTGACAAAGGCGAATATATTCTCAGAACATCCGCCAATGCGAGAATCGGAGAGCTGAAAATTTCCGAATATTTGGAGGAGTCTGAACCCGAGAGCATAACGGCCACGGCGAGCACTGTTGATTTCCTCGTCGGAAGAACAATTTCTGAGTCTGACCTCGGCATAATAATCACAGTGAACTATGCGAACGGCAGCACCAGGACGGTGACCTCAGGATTCGTGACAGACATAGACGACCTGACTCTCGACTTTGGCGTCCACACTGTCACCGTCACGTATTCCTTCGATGACAAGTTCGGCTCACACCAGTTCAGCGATGAGATTACGATTTATCTATATGAAGTTGAAAGTATTGAGATTTCTGACTTTTCCATGGAATACACCGGCGGTACATATTATACAAACAACGTTCAGAAGATTTTCCTTGTGGGCGACAGCGTAAATTATAGCTACGCTGCGGTGACCGCGACGGCATATTATATGGACGGCGGAACAAAAGTTGAGGCGACGTTCATCCTTTACGACGACGAGGTATATTTCGGGCTGTACGACGAGGATAACAACAAAGAGGTCAAAGGTCTTGACACCGCGGGCACGTACACGGTGAGGGCCACCGTGGACATGAGCTACGTCACTGGTAAGACGGTCACGGCGACATATCAAATCAACGTCGTTTCAAAGGAAGGCGCGGACATAACAACGGTGAAAGTGGGTCAAGCCGAAGATGTGAGCATGGACGAAAACGGTGTTTACACTGTGAACACCATAAACGACGCGATACAGCTTATAAAGCTTCTCGGCGCGTCGGATGCGGAAAGAAAATTCATTTATGTGGGCGAAGGAGAATACGACGAAAAAATCTACATCGACATACCTAATCTTTCGCTCATAGGCTCCAACCCGTCGGAAAATGAAAACCTTGCTACAAGAAGCGAAGTCACGGAGATTGTGTATGACGCCATGAACGGTGTCATGGACCCTTCCGGAACAACGACGTACTCCACGGTCGGGAGCGCGACTGTCACGGTGGCTTCGCAGGCTACGGGCTTCTACGCCGCCAACATCACGTTCAGAAACTACTGGAACACGAACGAACTTTATGATGAAGCCAAAACGATAACCTCTTCGACGCAGGCTGACGCCGCGTACATCAACGCGGACAAGGCTTACTTCTACAACGTGACGTTCACGGGCTATCATGATACTCTGGAAGCTGAGAACGGAAGACAGGTGTACGACCACTGCTACATTGAGGGCAGAACGGACTACATCTTCGGAGCAACCGCCACGTGCTACTTCAAAGACTGCACGATACATTCAATAGGCGCCGGAACGGACGAGTCCAACGGCGGGTATGTTGTGGCATACAAAGGAAACGGAAACGCCGGAACGGTGACTTACGGGTATATCTTCGACGGATGCACATTTGAAGGCGACGAGAACGTCAAAGAACACTCTGTGGCACTCGGAAGAGCGTGGGGCGAGGATATGATGATGGTGATAATGAACTCCAAGTTTGACGGAAGTTTCGCCATGGGAGGATACACGGGTGCCACGAGCGCGCTCCGTTACTGCCAAATGAACTACGACCCTAATTTCACAAAGATATACGAGTACAACAACACCGGCGACAGTGCGATAGGCTCGGGTACGTCGGGCTACAGCGTTGACGCTGCGTCCGGGCTCGTCACGGATTCCAACGGCAACAGCGTCTTCACAATTCCTTCCGAGGAAAAGGCAGCGGACTTTGCGAATATGTCGGTCATTTTTGCCGCCACGAACGGGACTGTAAATTACGGCTCCGCGTGGGACGGAAAGTGCGACGTCATAAAAATCACCGTTGTTTGCGATAACAAGATTTTAACGACCGTGTACGGCACGGGCTCCATGTCGGTTTCCGATTTGAAGACGGCAATAAATCTTAGACTTTCCGAAGGTGGCGTTGAGACCATATACAGTGATAACTCAATGTCTGCGGAGCTCACCGGAAACATTTCGTCAGATATGAGTGTCTACATCTCCATAGGTGAGAAAGACATGACTGTGCCCGAATCCGTAACGTATGATTTCTCTGGTGCGGACTCAACGCTGAATACAAGTTATGCGAACGAATGGCTCGGCTATCTCTACATTGATGCCGGTACGAACGGCGGATTCGTGGTAAATGGCGACTGGTACTTGCTATATGGCGACGCGAGCATAACCATAAAACTTTCCGCGGGGTCGTACGTAACTTTGGAGATGTATTCCGCCGGCGGACTTTGTGTAAATGGAGAAAATGTAACGGCTGAAGAGGGTGAATGCGAGAGATACTGGTATACGTACACCGTCACGTCAGGAAAGACGGAGAGCGTTATTTTGAGCTGTTCGGGTTCTGAGTCTCTATATTTCAAGACGATAAGAATTGAGGTACCCGTCATCTATCAGATAGGAGACACAATAGATTTCACGAATATTGAGGGAAACGATTATAATGTTTCTGAGAGCGGCACCGGCACATACAAAGGTGTCGCTATAGAAGGATATTTCAGAAACAACGGAAACTCCGTTCAGGTAGGAGTCGGAACAGTGCTAAAAATACAGTCCGTTCCCAGGGCGACCGCGAAGATTTCCTTCTATCAGGACGATTACTGGGTTGAGGCGGACATTGAAACTGACGATACGGGACTTATTACCATCACCATCACCAATGTGAGCGGAAATGGCGGATATATCGCGAACATCAGGATTACGGAAGATGTTGATAAGGTTTACCAAATAAACGAAGAAATAAATTTCGTTGGCGTGGGTGATGACGAGATCCTTTCTACCACGGAAGGTTATGACTACAACGGTGTCATAATAACAGGCTCATTCAGAAATAACGGCAATTCATTTGAAGTTGGGGAGGGGACAACAATTCGGATTCAGTCCACTCCCGATGCGTCCGCAGAGGTGGTATTCTATCAAAACTACACATCTGAACTCTCTGTTTCCACGGATGAGAATGGTCTTATCACCATTGTGTTCGGTGCGGATACCGGTTCAAACGGGATTTATATTTGCAGCATCACCATTGTCTCAAACACTGATTATGGTGACGAGTCGGGAGAAGAGCCCGATGTCGGGTTGGAGGATGTTTACTCCGGTTCAATAATACTTGCGTCTAACGAAATCGAAATCAATGTGGGGGAGGACGGCTACATATACTTTGAAGTTGAAGTATTGTTGAACGGAGAAAGCTTTGACGGAGACGTGGACATAGCAGTGCAGGCGGACGACACATATTTTGCGGTGGATAGTTGGGACAAAAGTTCGGATTATATAAAAGTCACGGGTGTCTCAGCGGGTTCAACATATGTAACCATCACACTCAGTGTGAACGGGACGATTTTGGATACGGCGGTATGCACCGTCATTGTTAATACATCATCCGCCGGTTTAGGCGATGAAGATGAATCAGAAACTGTTACCAATGTGTATGAATTCAGTTATGACGAGCTATGTCAGGCGATGTTCGGGTCGGGAGATGTCGCTGACGGAACGCAACTTTCGGCCGAATATTTCACGGGGGGAAACAGCTTCATAACCTACACAGGGTCTTCTAGCAGTAATAAAATAAGAAACAGCTCCAATGGGTCGGCAATTGAGGTAAAAGGAGATTGTTTAACCGTGACCTTCGAGGGAACGGGAACATTGACCATAAGTTTCAGTTCGACCGGAAATAAGGCGGAAAATATATCGACCATAGGTGTTAAGGATTCTGCCGGAAATTATTTGTCCGGTGAGGCGGATGAGACGTCGGAAGGCTATTCCAATTTGATTGCCCACGCTCTTAGTAACGGGGGCTGTGCCTATGAAATTTCCTACAATAAATTTGCAACGGTAACTTTTATGGTAACAGAACCCGGAACATATACGATTGCGACATGCATCGCTACGTCTCTGGGCTTTGACGTAAATGACCCCAATCCGGAAGAAAATAATTACAGCGACAACAGAGCGGCTAGAATCAATGCTATAGTCATGGTTGATAATATTGTGACAAGCGATAGTACCTCGGGTGAGGATGGAGGCTCTTCCGAAAAAAATTTCCCTGACCCTGACGACGCCATTCACGTGGTGTGGGATTGGGAAGGAAGAAATGAAGAGTCTCAGACCGTAACTGTGACAATCTATTCGGTTGAGGGCGAGCTTCTGACAACGGAAACGACGACATACGATGTTGACGTGAATAACCCATCGTACTGGTACGCCGAGGTTTCGGCGGGCGGCATAACATACGCCAGTATGTATAAGATTCCGGGAGAAGGAGACGCATATTCCGAGGAAAGCTTCATAGTTCCTCTCGCGGGAAGTCTCGAAGGAATATCGGCACAATCTTTCGCCGAGAATGAACAAATTGAAGATAACGACCTTTTCACTATTACCGCCGGTGTTTCCTTGAAATATTCCGGAGGGACCGTGAGTAGTTCGAGCACCGACGGTGACGCTAACGCGGAGTACGGGGCTTTGCAAAAGGGTTCAAACGCGATATCGTTCACCGACATGAACGGGGTCGTGCACAATCCTGATCAGGGCATTGTTATGTCGAGTGCGTTTACAGAAAAACAAGACATAGACAACATCATCACAATCACGGCGAAAGAAGACATTACCCTGTATGTCTATGTCGTGTTCACGAATTCAAGTTTCAATTCGAATAAAAAAGGGAAAGTTTACTGCACCGTAAATGGCGGAGAAAAAATTGGGGAGGAGGAACTATCGAGCCGTACCGCGCTCTGGTCATACGGTGTGAATGGCATTTCACTTACCAAGGGAGATGTTTTGGTGATAGGCGCGGAGGACAGCAACGGGGACAAAGCGAACTTCTGGTTCTTCGGGGCCGAGGCGTGCACCGCCGGAGAAAAGATAAACTATGCAGACGTGAAAACAGTGATATTCTACACGAACCAAACTTCCATCGGCACCATATCAAAGGCTGTGTACAATTACTCTGTTGTTTCTGCTCCGGTGCTTCCCAATGTTTCCGGCCAGTACTTTGTCGGCTGGTACATGGATGCAGGTTGCAATGTGGCGTATGATTTCTCGGAGCCTGTAACATCGGATTTGACCCTCTACGCAAAATGGGTGACCATGGACTCCGAAATTACGTACATCCAGGGGACTTACGAGGGCATTTCCCTGGAGTTTACAGACAGCAATCCGTCCGGCGCGAAGATTATGTACAAGGCTATATCTGAAAGTTCCTATACTGTCATGACAGACGTTGACGCGATAAGGCTTGTGGGGGATACAACCGTGCGCGTTGACATAATGGGGCTTCAAGGTGACACATACTACAATGTCAAGATCTTAACTTCCGGAAATGAACAGCTCGCCGAATACAAAATTTATGTTTCCAGTTACGACAGGTCGGGATACGCGCATTTCAATTATAGTGACGGCGTGGGGGCGTACGAGGATGATGGCACGCTTAAAGATGGCGCGCTCGTAATTTACGTTACGGAAGAAAACAAAAACGATGTCACGAATGACATCTATAAATACAGTAAAGATGACGATACGTACACAAAGGTTGAGTGGTCCGAACTGTCTCAATACCTCAAAATGACGGATAGCGGAGACCTGGCAAACTACAATCGTTTCGCCGGGACTGACTATGACGGATATGTCAAGGGCATAGGCGAAATTCTCAACAACAGCAGATATTCATCGACGGGGAGGAAAAATGTCGGCATCGCCGCGCTCTGCAGTGCGTACGGCGCGGTGGACGTGAGAATAATCGGTGAGGTTACGGCGTCACTCGTATCCGGTGAAGTGTACTGGGGCTATGACGATGAAGAAAAAACAGACAGATGGATGGTCTGGGGCACATACGACATCTATGGGCTTTCGGATCTCAACCCGAAGGCGGATAATTCGACTGATGTGAACGGCGGTTCGCACGGAGACAACGGCGGGCTTGTTCTCATGCGCGACGCATACAATCTCACGATAGAGGGAGTGGGCGAGGGTGCCGTGTTGAACGGCTGGGGCGTCACCTTCATGGCCACCGAAGCCAACACGGATGAAAACATCGAAACCGGAAAGAGTTTCGAGGTGAGAAACCTCACGTTCGTCAATTATCCCGAGGACGCCATAGGCATTCAGGGCACGCAACAAACCGTGAATAAAGATAAAACTCAGTCATACCTCACCGCGTCGGCGGAGAGGATATGGGTGCACAACAACACGTTCTATGCGGGATACTGCGAATATCCCGCGGAGAGCGATAAGGGCGAGGGGGACGGCACATGTGACTTCAAACGCGGACAATACTTCACGCTGAGCTATAACTATTTCGAGGGCTGTCATAAAACTGACCTTTTCGGAGCTGACAACGATAATCTGCAGTTCAACATATCCATGCATCACAACTTCTGGCACAACTGTCAATCCCGTATCCCCATGACGAGAAACTCAAACATCCATTATTACAATAACTATGTGTTAGTGGATGACACCACCAATATTCAGTACGTAATGGACGCCAGGGCCGACGCATACATCTACGCCGAGTACAACTATTTCGAGGGCTGTGTGGACGTGTTCAGGTCATACGACGGTACCGGCACCATAAAGTCATACGGCAATGAGCTTGTGAATTGTACCACCACCTCTAATTCCCAAAACATCACACCCACAACCGCTGAAACGCGAGAAGAAAAGGTGGAAAACAACTGCGGATACTGGTATTACGGAATAGATTACTCCTCATTTGACACGGATTCGACGCTCTTCTACTATGACGCCGCGAAAGGGAGAAGTGATTGCTATCTAACGAGTGCCGAGGAAGCGAAAGAAGAAGTCGTGAGAACAGCCGGAGCTTTGTCAAGGGAGAAGTTCACATCATGCGAACAGTATATCAGGGCGGCAGACATCGTAAAACCCACTGCTCCAGAGTTTAATCTCGAATTGGAATCTCCCGACGAAAATGACGGTACGGATGGTGGGAACTCCGCTGGGATAAGCGAATGCGTCATCCCATACACGGAATCTACAAAGCGTTACGCATAACCCGAAAGGCATATGTGAGGAAAATATCCGGTGCGGACCTTTGCGCCGTATGCGTTTCTGCCGTGAAGAAAACTTTGATATGAATGGGGGCCTCCGGACCGCGGTTTTTTGAAAACAGGGAAAGACATGCGAAAAGAAAAAGATTAAAATGACCGGCACGGAGAAATCCGTGCCGTGAGTTTATGTTGAGGGTCTATTCGCGATAAAAAAAGTCCAGTTTTGTACATTCGCCGAAGGTTGTAATCCCTCCTTATATTCATATCCGTGGTGTCCGCGTTGTTAAATCCCGGTCCCGTCAGGGACTGCGTAGGCTTCACCGCGAGAGAAGTCGAAGATCTCGCGAAAAAATATGGCATGTCCTATGACGACTTCAAATACTGGTACGACGGATATAATCTCGACGGAATCGAAATATACAACTCCAACTCTGTATATAGGGCACTCACGGAAAATGACCTCCAGTGCTATTGGGAGAAGACAGAAAGTTTTGAAGAACTTTTTGGCTACATAAAAGAGAACAGATTCGGGATACACAGGGTCATTTTGGATCTTTTAAGTGACATAAAACGAACAGTCAATTTTTCCGGCTACATGAACGACCTCGTGACGATAAACAACCTCGACGATATCCTCGCCATCCTCGTGCATCTGGGATACCTCGCGTTCGACAAAAAAACCAGCAAAAAGGAAGATGCCGAGAAAAAAGCCTATCCCGGCGAAACATTGTCGGATGATGATGTTTTGAGGCTTATGGTCAAATCCGACGGCACCGTGAGAATACCAAACCATGAGATAAGGGAGGAGTTTCTCACCGTCCTAGAAAACCTGGGGTCTTTCGAGTCAAACGAGTTTGAGTTGCTCTCCGCGAAGATTGTCTCCCTCACCTTTAACGGTTCTTCCGATGAAGACATGGAGGCGCTTGCCGAGAGGATAGAGCGGGTTCACGACGAGTATGTGTCAGACTACCACAACTATGACACGGAGGACAGTCTTTCCAACACGGTGAGACTTGCCTATTTTAACCTCATAAACGACTATTATTCGAGGACGGAAGCGTCTTTGTCACGCGGCAGGACGGACGTCATATTCACTTCGAGAAAAGGAAAAAACTTTACTTCCCATGGTCATGGAGTTCAAGGTGGACGACACCGCAGAAAACGCCCTTGTCCAGATCAAGGACAAAAGATATCACAAGGCTTTTCACGAATACAAAGGGGATGTTTTGCTTCTCGGCATCGTGTACGATTCAAAGACTAAAAAAACACGTTGTAAAAAAAAAGAAATAATGGCGGTCGACAACGCGAAGCTTCTTTGATTCTTCGTTAGGATTTTGCTTTGCGTTCAGAGCCTCCGAGCGGGGCTTTTGTTTTTTTTCGTGGGTGAAGCGGTGTCAGAGAGAGTGTGGAGTGATATTCATTTTGGGGCTTGATTTTTGTTTTCAAGGTGTGGTAATAATGATTTGCATGTCCGTCCGGCAAAAATCTGTACTCAAATTCCGCAAAATCTGAACCGCCGCTGGGACAGGCGTATTGCCGGATATCGCGGCTCGCCGACGGCTCGTCCGTCAGATGGAGTGTGATGTCAAATATGGCAAGACACGGATTGCCCTTCCCGCTGCCGTTTATGCCGTACACGGCGCTCCCGTTGATTTGTCTGTCTTTTATCTCGTCATTGTTGAAGTCATACTTTTCGCTGCCGTGAAGGTCAAACTCCAGTTTTAAGCTGATTTTTTTAAAGTTTTACACCGAGAATTTTATCGGCAGTATATGTGGCTTTTTCTCGTTATATTGGTTGACTTTGTAAGTGACATGGCCAAACAAAAGGGGGAAGAGATGGAGTAAAGATTTTTGGCTAAACAATTTGACTATAGCCGGCCAACCTTAGAATTAGTGCACGAATCAAATATAAAATGAGTCTTTTCCCAAACCCAATTGCATATGGGGCGCCCGCTCGCTAAAAATTTGACTTATGCCACTTTTTTTGATATATTCGAGGTATAAAATTCGTCTGGTGGGAGGGGAACCATGATATTAAGTGTTAGAGTAAACAACTTTATGTTTTATTCTGACGAAATTGAACTTGTGATGACCCCTGAAATAAGCATAAACAGGTTTGAAGACAACATTTGTCATGAGGGTGATTTTAAGGCTCTGAAATCCGCATGTTTATATGGACCGAACAATTCCGGCAAAACATGTTTAGTCAGAGCCATTAAATATATCCAATCTGTTTTACTTAATGATGTCGTTGGACTGAAGTTTTATGCATTTCACAATGGTGTATTGAATTACAATCCAGGCATGTTGTGTAATCATTTTACCGGCAGTAATGTTTTATCTTTGGGCGTTTCTTTTGTTTATGACAATCGTGCATTCAGTTATGATTTCAAATATGATTCCACGGTGATTAACGGGGTTGCACGCGGCTATGTTTATGAGTGTCTAAACGAGCTAGAGCGTGCATGTGACGGCTTGAAAGTTAAAAATGAGATTTTTAAGGTGGATGCCGATAATAAAAAATACAGTTTTTGCGGGGATCAGGATTCGCAGGCTGTTAAGGATTTAAAGAAAGTTCTTGCGGGAAAGTCGGGTGACAACATATTCATATATTCGGTAAACCCTGAGTTATATCCCATGGTGAATGAGTATAGGAACATACTGAGAGATTTCGCCGAAAGTCTGGAGATTATTGACTCTGATAACATTTCGTCAAACAAAACTATTTGTGCGTTGAAAAATAACGGTCCTGACAAGAACAAAATAGTTGAGCTTATCAAGCAGGCAGATCTTAATATAGACGATTTCTATTACAAAAAGCCTAATTCAAATGATTTATTGTCCAATGGTGTCCCGGGAAATGTAAGTATGAGTGGTTGCGATTCGGAGTTGAGTGATTTTACGGACGGATTAGGTCTCATATCTGTTCATCACGGCAGAAAAGATTACAGCATTATTATCGATTCCGCAGGAACAAGCAAGACGATTGCCCTTGCAAGTTATATTGTCGACGCACTGGAAAACGGGAAGACACTTGTGATAGATGAACTTGACAGCGGTCTTCATTTCAAACTGACTAGATCCATCGTGCTTCTTTTTAACAACATCGCGAACAATAATGCTCAGCTTATATTCAGCACTCATGACATAACGTTGCTTGATTGTAAGAAAATATTTAGACAAGATCAAATATGGTTTACGGGAATAGATAAAGATAACAACGCCGTGTATTTTTATTCGTTTGCCGATTTAGGCTTTACAGACAAAATGATAATAGAAGGATGCGATTTGGAGAATATGTACAGATGGGGTGAAATTGGTGTGATTCCGGAACCTGATTTGTTGTCAATTATTCTCCCGGATAAGAAGAGCGAGGAGCGAGATGAATCGTAAGCCGGAATTAAAACAGGTAAAGAAGATATTGATTATCTGTGAAGGTTATGAGGAAGAGGATTATTTTAACCGTCTCAAACAGTGTGGAGTTTGGAACGCCGGCTATGTGGTAGAGGTAAAGAATGCTGAGTCCATAGATAACATCCCGAGGAATCTGGACAGAGTGGACAGTATTATTTCGATTTACAGAAATAAATACGGTACGGAGGCTTATTCCGCCGTAGTCATATTGTGCGACACCGAGGTCGCACCATACTCTGATTTCAAAAGAATCAGAAGGATTATTTCAGACACCTATGGGGAGAACATATGTGACAAGATATTGTTTTTCATCAATCCGTGCATTATGCAGATAATTTTATCACATAAATTTGATGTAAAACTTGGCACAAACTCAAAACACGAAAATCGGTTCAAAATAAAGGATTTTTGCGGTGTGAGCGACTATAAAGCGGATGAACATCAAAGGCGTGCCGTTATGAACCAGATTACGGCGAAAAATTACATTAAGATGAAGAACCGTGCAAGAAAACTAAGCTCTGACTATGAAGTAACACCAAGTACCAATGTTCTGTCTCTGTTTGACACTCTGGACGGAACCAATTCCGAATGGCTGGAAGAATTAATCCGTGTGGCCAGATTGTGAGATTAAATTTAGATGTCTTAGCGGAGTCGAGATATCCTCGACTTTTTTTATGCCGGTTTTCCTTATGCATAAATTTATGCATAAATGCATAAAACCCTCTTTTCGCTATTGACGGTGGGGCGGGCTCGGCCTATAATTGCCGTATCACAGTAAGTTATAAAACCCTTTGCGAGGGGAGATTATGAGAATCAATGTAGGTGCATGCTCCGAAAAAACCGAATTTCAGTCCCTCATGGACGTTTTGACTGATACGGACGGATGTCTATCCGACGATGAGAGAAATACACTCAAAAGCAGAATAGACGACATTGACGTCCGCATAGAGGCCCTGGAAAAAGAAAAGCTTTCCCTAGGGCTCATTTATGATTACAACGATTTTAAAAGAAGAGGTGCGACGAAAGAGGACATAGCGGTATATTGGAAGGACGACGATAAGACCATCGGTCAGTGCGAAAGGTTTTTACAAAACAACATCGGCTCACACGAATACCACTTCGGATATCCTCTGAACATGGAGGACTACACATATCTCGTGCAGTATCTTCGCTACCTCGAAAGCAAGACCTTTCTCATGAACAACTGCGGGGACCCCTACCAGGGCGGGAACTCTAGGATGGACTCAAAGGAGATAGAAAGGGCGATACTCCGCGTGGTAGCGGGTAATTTCGGGCTGAAAGTCGGCGAATACTGGGGATACATGACCTCCGGCGGCACTGAGGGCAACTACTGGGCCATAAGGGAGGGTTTTTCGAGATTTGCGGCGGAAGGCAAAAGAGCGCGCCTCTATTTCAGTGAAGATACCCATTATTCCGTCACGAAGTTTGTCTCCTATGGCGGGAGCGAGACGTACGACCACGTTGTCATACCATCAAACCCGGATGGTTCGATAAATGTCGACGCTCTGGAAGGGGCAATAAAAAGAGACATCGCCGCCGGATATGAAGGGGTCATTTTGCTTTTGAATTGGGGTACGACCTGTAAAGGGGCAGTTGACGGCGTCGAAAATATCGTTTCCTTCTGTCTTAGGGAGCGCGTTCCCTATTACTGCCACGTCGACGCGGCGCTCTATGGCGGGATAGGCTCAAATCAAAAGGACGCTCCAACGATTGGCGACGTTAAAAGACTGCACATAGACTCAATATCTCTGAGCCTTTATAAATACGTCGGGGCGGCGAGGATTAACGGCGTCGTTCTCTCTTTGAAGGAGCGTCAAAGCCGTGCGAAGATAGAGTACATAGGCATGGAGGACTCGACGTTTCTCGGCTCCCGCGACTGCCTGCCGTTTTCGACGTACCAAAGGGCCGTGGAGATACTCGAGAGGACCGACTCCGGGGATTACAGAAGGAACGTCGAATATTTTGAAAACCTTCTCGCGTCTTTTAAGATTCCGTATGAGAGAACGGGCGTGGGGAACATATTCGTAATTGACGCACCTTCCGACGGGGTTTCCAAGAAGTTTCAGCTCGCAACCTTCGAGGGTGGGAAAAAGGCGCACGTCATCATATTCCCGTTCCACAAAAAGGAGATGATGGACGAGCTCGCGAAGGCACTTTCGGAAGACGTCAGAGGCTGATTTTCAGGCGCCGCCGCGCCCATTGTCCGGTGTTATCCGGGGGCTTTCAGGCGGCCAGGAAGGCCGCTCAAAAGGTTTGACATGGTTTAAATCATAATATATAATCGACATGAGTTTCTTGTCGAAACTTAACTAAAAAATCAGCTAAGGAGGGAAAATATGCCAGGCGAATACAACGATCCTAATATAAGAGAGACAAACACCACAGCAAACGAGACCTCCAACATTATTGAGACCGTGAGGAACGCCGCTGAGGCCGACACCGAAACCGAGTCTCCCGCGGAAGCGGCCGAGTTCGGGACATCCACGGCGGGCGGTGCGGCTCCTTCCGGAAACGACAACAACAATGACAACACCCAGCAGGTCATGAACCAGCTGTCCGGTTTGTCCGGTGGCGCCACTGCGGCCATATCGGGCGCGTTCGCGTCTGTCGTCGCGGTAGTGGCCGCGGTGACCGTGCTTCCCGCGGCGGCCACGACTCCTCTCACGGCTGAGTTCGTGTCGCTGACATCGGTCGTGTCGGAACAGGACACGACGGACATATGCTATTCTTTGGAGCTCGGTTCCACCGACGAGGAGTTCGAGGTGACGCCTGATCTTTATCCCTATATCACGATATCCCTCACGAATAGGTATACCGACAGGACGTACACACTGGAAGAGATGGGCGGGCTCACGGGAAGGTTCGAGGACGTCAAGGACGGCACAAAATATTCCGTCTCGCTCGAATATGACGGGTGCCTTGTTTTGCAGGAGTACATCACCACAGACCCGGGTCCCGGGCCTTCCATCGACGTCGTGTACCGCTGCCGCTGTTCGATAGACGGGACGTTCCATCTCCAGTTCTTCTTCGGGGGAGACGTTTCGGCGTTCACCAATTTTTCAGCGAGTCTCACTGATACCTACGGCAACGTATCGACGTGGACGCCGGGTGACGATTTTTGCGATGAGTGGGGGAACGTTCTTTACAGGGACGTCGACTTTGAAAACGACGATTACACCGATTACTTCGGCGAGGATGAAGAGGTGTACGCCGAAGAGGTCGAAAAAAGACAGGAAGCGGGTTTCAAATATGTCACCGAAGTGCAGAAGATCAAAGTGACGGGCGCACTCGGCGGAAGCTTTGCCGATCTAACAATAACGTACGACGTGTACGGCGTCACATACTCGTTAGAGGTTCTGGGCGTCGGGATTTGATATTAAAAAAGACAATTAAACCTTTCCGGAGACAAGTTTTAAGATGCCAAATTCAGCCAAGGCCCAGAACGGGGCCGTGCAGTCCAACTACACAAATCAGAAGCAGAGAACCACGAAGAGGACAATAATTTACTGGACGATAGTCATAGTTCTTCTCGTCGGCTCCATAATGACCTATGTGTTCACCGATTACATCTGGGGTGAGGATTCGGTCTTCAACAAGGAGTTTTCCAACGGGTTCGTGACGTCGCTTTATTCGTACATCCTTCCGGCGCTCATAAAGACCGTCCAGGTTTGCACGATTTGGGGTTTCGTGTCCTATCTTCTGAGGTTCATCCTCGCGCACATATTCACGAAGAGCACGAGCGCGATGACCATCATAAAGCTTTTAAACAACGTCATAAAGTACGTGTTCGTCATAATCATAATCCTCGTGGCTTTGGCAGCATGGGGTGTGGACACCTCGACGCTTCTTGCCTCCGCCGGAATAATGGCCCTCGTCGTCGGCCTCGGCGCACAGAGCCTCATAGGAGACGTGATAGCGGGCTGTTTCATAGTCTTTGAGGGCAACTTTAAAATAGGCGACATAGTGGTCATAGACGGCTGGCGAGGCACCGTTGAAGAGATAGGCCTTAGGACCTCTCGCATAGTCGACGCCGGCGGCAACGTCAAAATCATAAACAACAGCAACATCGTCACCATCATAAACAACACGCAGCAGTTCTCGCTTGCTAAATGCACGGTTGGCATTGAGTACGGTGAGTCAATAAAGAGGGTCGAGGCCGTCATAGCCAAGAACCTCGACGCCATAAGGGAGGCCATTCCCGCGATAACCGAGGGCCCGTACTACAAGGGCATAGACGAGCTCGGTGCGTCGTCGGTTAACCTCCTTTTCGTCGCCAAATGCAAAGAACAGGATTTGTACCAGGTCCAAAGGGACATGAACAGGCAGCTCAAACTTATCTTTGACGACAACGACATCAACATCCCGTTCACGCAGATTACGCTCAACCAGCCTCCCGAATTCGTCCACGAGGAGACGAGAAGAGACGCGCATATCTCGGAAGCTTTCGTCGAGCAGCAGAGGGAGGATTCCAAAGAGCTCGAAAAGGACAACGGATGACATTGCTGTTCTGACAAAAAAAGATCAGTTCCCGCATCTGTGGGGATTGGTCTTGATTTTTTGAAACGCTGATTTTTAGGCAGAGACGCAAGTGAAAAGAAAGGCCGTGGCAAAAATCATATTTATCATAGCGCTCGGGGCGGTGATTTCATTCGCCTCGGTTCTTTTCGCGTGTTCATCGAAGGTAAAACACGTCACTCTCGACCAGCATGAGGCACAGATGTCCGTGGGTCAGAAAAAAGTTCTTTCCGCCGAAGTCGACGTGGGTTCCTCATCCCTCTACTCGGGGCTCGTTGAATGGGAATCAAGTGACGAGGACATAGTCACCGTTCAAAGCGGGATAGTCACTGCCTTGTCGGTGGGGAACGCCACCGTGACGGTCACGGCGAAGGGCACGAGCGTCTCAGATTCGTGCGTGGTAACGGTGACCACGAAGGACATTCTCAGAGTCGGGGTCAAGGATGATGTCGACAACTTCGGAAAATTCAACACCAATCTCCGTTCCTATGAGGGAATGGAGGTGGACCTTGCGAAAAAGATAGCGACGGCGCTCTACTATGAGGACGTCGAATACACGACGGTCACATCCGACAACAGGATAGATTACCTCGACGAAGACTTTGTCGACTGCGTCATAGCGACGTTTACCATAACCGACGAGAGAAAAGAGCTCGTCAACTTCTCATCTCCTTATTACACGGACTTTGTGCAGATACTCGTCAATCAAACCTTCATTTCGGAAAGAGGTGCCTCTTTGAATGAGTTCTCCGCCGGAATGGTGGCCGACCCCGGGGCCGAAAAGGTTAGGGTTGGATACGTCTCGTCGACTACGGCGTACGCCGCGTTCACCGAGTACTGCAGAAATTCCGACATAGTTTTGTCCGATGACATGCGGGGGGATTTTTGCACGGCCGTGCCGTACGACGATTACGCGTCCTGTGAGAGCGCCCTCGCGATAGGCGACATTGACATGTTCGTGGGTGACCATTCCATTCTCTCAAGTTATGCCACGTCGAGCATGGTCTTTCTGGATGACGCGTTCGGGGCGCAGGACTATGGCGTAGCGACAGCCAAAGTGAAGTCCGGGGAAGTAGAAGGGGGTTTTTCTGTCGCGGGGGATGATCTGTCAGAGCTTGGGAAGGATATAAACGACCTCATTGACCTATGGATTGAAGACGGCACGCTTGACGATTTTCTGGCCGAATACGGACTTCAAAGATATACGTGAAAAGCGTGATGTGTGTTCGGGCGTCGCGGCTGTGTGGCGCGGACATTCATCGCGGGATGGGACGCGGGCTCGCGTTTTTTTTTTTTGTAAAAAACGTGGTTTTTGCCGGAAATTGACGCGTTTTCGGCGGTGGTTCCCGTCTTGACGTGGGAGCCTTCTAAAGATACAGAGACGCCGGATAAGAGGGTTTCCGTGAAGGACCGTGGACTTTCGTGTCCCTTAGGATACGGGCTTTATCTCGTTGTGAAGAAGTCGGAGGACATCAGGATGACCGGGGTGAAGAACAGCTCCGTGCTCATAAAAAGTCTCAGAAAGACGTTCCCCGTGTTCCTGCCTTTTCGCGGGCTGTGGGAACAAAGGCGCAATAATAAATTTCGGCTTGCGGATACCCGCGGGTCTTTTTTCTTACATGTATGTTTTCCCCCATGTGGCACGTGCTTTCGCGGTGAACGGAGCTTCGACGCGGTTGTGTCTCTCGGGTCTGCCGGTGTCGTTTATGCGGACGATGTGATTTTTTGAATTTTTCAAATTCCCGGATGACAACAAAATGACGCAAACGTACCATAATTGTTACAGCTTGGAAGGGGAATACTGCGCGAGCTTCCAGCCATGGGAAAGCCTTCAAACGGGCTTGAAACCTACAGGAAAGTTTGATATATTATGAATACGGATTGAAGGGAGGAGAATAATTTTTATGGCCAAGAGCAAAGACGAAAGAGAGTTTTCTTTGGACAGCGATTTTATAAATGTCGTGTCAAATTGCTATTTTGTGGACAAGTCTCTCTTTATAAAGGATTTGATAGATGATTTTCCCGGTCATCCATCCATGCTTTTTACGCGTCCGAGAAGATTTGGGAAGTCCCTCAACCTTTCCATGATGCAGGTTTTTTTTGAAAAGACGGAAGGCGACAACTCCGTATATTTTAAAGACCTTGAAATCTGGAAGTGCGGGGATAAGTATACGTCCGAGCAGGGGAAGTATCCGGTCATATATCTCGATTTAAACACGATCATTGAGATTTATGTACATATGAGTAGTAATCAAGCGGTGCC
>JAJQAJ010000098.1 GCA_021203865.1 Clostridia bacterium | reverse complement strand
TTTCCACGACCGTGAGGCTCGCGTATTTTGCCGTCATAGAGGACTATTATTCGAGGACGGAGGCAAGCTCCGGCCACGGACGTGCGGACGTCGTGTTTACTCCCAAGAAAGGCAGGGACTTGCTTCCCATGGTCATGGAGTTCGAAGTGGATGACACCGCGGAAAACGCGCTCAAACAGATAAAGGACATGAAGTATTACAAAAACTTCTTCGACTACGCGGGGGACGTCATACTTCTTGGAATTGTGTACGACTCCAAGACGCAGAAACACGTCGTCAAAAAGGAAGTCATCACCATCGACAACACGAGGCTTCTCTGATTCTTCGTGCTAATTTTCATTTTGAATTCAATGACCTCCGAGCGGGGCTCTTTTTTTCATTCGTGGACGAATGCTGTCCATGGAAGACGGGATTTATGTCAATCATGATTACTAAAAATAGTTTATGCCGACTTTTTTATTAAGCCGACTTTCGTCGAATTTCCATGCATGTACTCTTAATCCTAAGTTCGTCGCCACAACATATGCGATTTACGTGTCCGGGGTGTGTGAAATATATCTATTTATGCTTGTCAATCCCATCAATCAAGCGTAAAATATACATATGTAATTCAAAAAATATACATATGAAATTGTGTGGATATCATGGCAAGAAAAGAATCCAAAGTCCCAACGGAGATTACCCAGTATGCTCCGTGTAAGTGCTGTCAGTATCGTCCAATAGAGGGTAGTGACAGTTATAGAGTTTATAGGATTAAATCCGAAAAGCTGCCGAGTGGGAAATGGGGTACTGACGGTGGAACTCTCATCGGTAAAATTATTCCCGGGGTCGGGTTTGAGCCAAATAAACGTTACCTGGCTGAGTTAGAGGAAGCGGAGAAGACAGCTTTCACTGACAGCGTAACAGACGTGGAATATGGCGACTACGAGTTGCTCATGTCTGTTTCCAAAGATGTTTCAGCGAAGTTAAACTCTTATTTCGGCTATGAGAGAGGCGCACAGATATATTCGTACGGTCTCATACTCTGTGCCCATGGGTTCGTGCATGTGGACCAGATAGACGAGTATTTCCAGGAAAGTATCCTATCGGTCAAATACCATAACTATGGTTTTAAAATGGGGCAGACAGCTCTTCACAATCTTCTTCATGATCTCGGAAGCAAAGGGGAACGCGCTGAAATGTTTGAACAATCGCTCATCGACAACTGCTCCGGCCCCATTGCGATTGACGGTCATGTAATAAGATCATGTTCGGAAAAGAACGATTTTGCCGAGATTGGATACAATGTAGCCGAGTTCAAAGCGGCACAGATAAATATCATGATAGCGTTTGATGTCATAACTAATTATCCCATCATGTATCGTTCGTTCTGTGGCTCCAGCCCGGACGAGAAGAGTGTAATAGCGCTATTGGAAAGCCGTAAATTCAAAAACACAAAGTTCCTTGTTGAGAAAGGTTTTCATTCCCAACAAGTTCCGGATAAGATGTCAGAGAATGGTAACAGCTACATTATTCCCCTTCCGAATAACGACAAGAATCTTCAACGGGTCAAGGAGACTCTTGCCTATAGCACCGGGGAGTTTGTATATAAATCTGACAGCAAAGACTCCGCACGTGTCGTGTATTACGAAGAACATATTGACGAAAAAACGAGGCTGATCGTTTTTCGGGATGAAAACGAAAACAATTCCAGTCGGAAAGAATACAGACGCCTTATGGAGTTAAAGGAAGAAAGCTACACGCAAGAAAGGTATGACAATGAATGTATATGGTGGGGCGTTTATGCTCTACAGACAAACACCGACGAGTCTGCGGCTGAGGTTTTTGCGGATTACAAGGCACGCTGGTCGATTGAAACCTATATGGACTACATCAGGAACAACGCGGACATAAAGCATCTAAAATTCCGGGACTACTATGAGCAGCGCGGTTTTGATTTCATAATGCTTATTACGGGAATACTTTATGAGGCTCTAAATAACGCAGTGAAAGGACTTCACAAACCGAGCATATCGACAAACGATATTTTACTAAAAGCAAAGCATATGAGAATGTGTCATGAGGATGGAGAGTGGAAATTGCGCAATACCAGGCGTCTCGATCTCAAACTCTTTGAAGCGATGAACTTTGTCCCGCAGTTGACATATCAGACTGCCAAGGGTGGCACCTGAGTACTCTCATGTATACATAAATCTCAATGATTACGTTTAAATAAGCAAAAACGAGCGCTTTGATGGTAAAAACACGGAGAGGGTGACACTCACCTGATTATTGATTTGCGAGTGTTTAACGATATCATTGAAAAGTGGTTATTTCTCTGCTTATTTTAGACGATTTGGGACTTGAAACCATAAATAACAAGTTTCCTCCCGCGAGGGAGTGCTACCTCGTGTCTCTTCGCAAAAAGAAGAAGAACATTGAAAGACTGATGCTTGACAAATGAGAACTTGTGCAGGCGTATATTTCTTAAAAGGAGTTGTATTATGGCAAAAGTGGACATGATGGGGATAATCTCCGAATTTTTCGCCGGGATGGGAAACAGCCTCACCATATACAATGAGGTCAGCCTTCAGTTCAAGCTTGGCGAGTTCATAGAAAAGAAACTCGGTGGCTCTTATAGGGCTGATTTCGAGCGCGGCGTCCGTTTTTACCCCGTGTCAGGCGTGGGTTACAAAAAGAAGGATTTCACGAAAAAAGAACTGGACATCTTCATCTACTGTGTTGACCCTTCCTTCGACAGGTTCGCGATTGAGGTGAAGTATCCCCGCGGCGGCAACGTGAAACGCATGAAGGACTTCGTAAAGGATATCAAATTCATGGAGGAGGTTAGCGACATACTTGGCATTGACGCTTACTGTCTCACGCTGGTTTCAAATCACAGATATTTTGAGCCGAGACTCAATGATTCATACACCGGCAAGTTTCCAACGCTTGTGAGATTTTTCAGGACGGGAAACACCGCGGCGAGCGTGGAGGGTATAGTCCCCTCACCCGTGAACTTCGGCGCCGGGAAGAGAGTGTACCGCCGTATGACTTTGAAAAACGGTTACGACATCACGTGGAATAAACTCGTCGACAAAAACGGCGCACCCATCATCCAGACGGACGGGAACGCGAAAGACGAGGTGTACTGCTATCTCATAGAGCTTAAGAGTAAGACCACATCACGAGATTGAATAAGAGTTCAGGATCATAATAAGCGGGATGGTGTGGGAGAGTTAGATTTCTGACTATGAAAAAAGGGTTCTCGATGCCACGATCTCAGAAAACGAAAAAGCGGTCGCTGAAATCATAGTGCATACATGGGCCATGTCCCGAAAAATATTACAACAATGAGGCTACGCTCTCGGGTGTGCTGAGAGAAGCTTGCTTACCCGCTTTAAAAAATTGTGGCATGGTTCCCGAAATGCCGGCGTGAGGGGAAATCGTGGACTATATTCTCATATCCAGACAAAAAAATTCATGACGAACCTCTAATGATTTCACGGAACTCAAATTCAAAAACTACGAACAGCGGAGGGGGCGATAGTTTAGATAAAGAAAAACCACTACTCGGACGTGCTTTCATCGTGCACGGGGGAGGGTGTTTTCGTTGGTATAAGCCATGGAGCGGCGAGACTATCGCATATGTGTCATTGAGAAGAGTGAAAAGACCCGTTAGTGGTTTGGTTGTCGTCTGGCTTTTTTGCGGCGTGCTTTTTGGCTTAGACCGCGATGAATGGTTTTAGCGCGGCAGCGGTTGTTGCAACGGAGGACAAAAATGGGAAACATAGAATATTCGCCAATAGAGATTATGGACTGGGCGGACGTTGATCTGGGACGTATAATCATGGAGGATGAGGCAAAGGAACTTGCTCCTTTTTTCGGGGAGGAGGACTCCGAAAAACTCGCCCTTATGACCGTTCTTTTTGTGACTGAAAAAGCTTTTTCCGTGGATACGTTCGAGGATGCGTATAACGCTTCCTGGCTTTCCAAAAGCCATCCCGGAGTTTCACTTTCGGAAGATTCCGTGACGTCGCTATTGAAACGTCTTGAAAAAATGCAGGGGACAATAGAGCGCTATATGAAGGCACGTGTGTCCCGGGCGGAAGAGAACTGTCTGCTGTTTCTTTTTTGCGCGGAAAGGACCATAAACCCTCCCGGGAGCGTCGATTACTATTATCAGGGCGAGAATATTAAGGGTTCCTTCTGTCTGGATGTCTGCCTTTTTGATGTGAACGAGGGCAAACTTGCTGCCATGAAACGCTTTCCTCCCGACATGGACAAAAAAGAGGCCGTGACGAAGGTTATAACCGATTTCGGTGTAAAAAAGGCGATAGTTTATGACGTCATCTCCGATGTGGACGAAGGGATGTCGGAAAACATTCACTTCATCATAAGAATCGAAGATGTCAACGCTTTCGCGAAGGAGCATAACATAGACGTGAAGGAAAAGGAGGGGATGTTCCTTTTGATAAGCGACATGCAAAGGCCTGACGAGGAAATTGGCAATGATTACGACTTCATTTTAACCGTTAGGGATTTTTTGAGCAATTACTCTCTTTTCCAGGCTTTTCGCAATGTTGATAATCCGCTTCCCATCGCTTTCGAATTTATTGATTTCCTCTCATACGTTCTCATGACAAAATATGACAGGGTTTTCTGTGACGCTGGACTGTATGATAAGAAGGAGGATGACGATTTCGAGGAAGACTACAACTCAATTATGCGCGTTCTCAATGACGCACAAATGGTGAGGGTGCCGCCGGATGATGAGTGGTGTCTTGCAAAGCCCAACCCCCATGGTGAAAAAGTATTAAGAGCGCTCGGTTTTTTGCCGTCTCCTAAGCCCGAAAAAAGAAAACCCGGAAGGCCCAAAAAATCCGCGGGGTAGTTTATTTTCTGAATGAATGTCTTGTTTTTGCACCTTGGGAAGCGATGTTAAATTTTTCACCCGCAAAAGTTGAGTTGAAAAATCAAAAATCAATGAGTATCCCCCGGCCGAATTTTCACGGCTGGGGGGTCATGAATTTAAGACCGCTGTTTGGCGAAAAGAGGTTCATGAACGTAAATTTTGCCATAATGTTTGACCTTAATCGTCAAAACGTATAAAAAGAGTACATTTGTAAACATCAATAAATAATTGACCCCATCGCTAATAATTTTTGTCCCCTTGAAAAATATGCGCGTGCGTGAAAAGACGTATGTAAAGTCACCTTCGCTACGAGAAGCCGGGTTTGTCTTCACTGAGGTGTCCGCCTGACATATATGTCAACGCTGTGAAAACGTATTGAGGCGTGGGCTTTATGACGCGGGTGAGGGAATTTGTTGTAGGTGCTATAATTGAGAGAGTGATTTCTTTGATGGAGACGTGGTACGTCATTTAAAAAAACGAGTGATAGTTTGCGCTCTTTTAAGTGGCGCTCATTTGTAAAAACCCATCAAAGAGGGGACAAATCGAAGTGGTGGACAGTCTGAAAAGGCATTCGTTTTTTTTGTTTTCCTTCGCGCGCTGACTTTCGACTTCCTTTGAATTATAATTTGACGGTAGTGTCTATTATTTTGTGTAAAAAGCCGCACAGTTTTTTTAAGAGAGAGGAT
>JAJQAJ010000078.1:13532-24322 GCA_021203865.1 Clostridia bacterium | reverse complement strand
AATTTGTATCAATAATTTGCCCGAATTTGTATCAAAAATTCATTGTCCACAGACGAACGGTCCCAAATTGAGGTTATATGGCAAGCAGAATTTGGACAGGCGGGCAATCAAACCACGGACATCTATGTTGGCGCATTTCGGCCATCCAAGACCGTCTAAAACAACCGTCTTTACCAGGCTTGTTAGAACCCATGCATATGAAAACGGCCGGAACTTTTGGTCTCGGCACAATTTTTCCGTTCAAGATCGATGGAAACACTCGCTCAATCGAGATCTAAGTCCCTCTCGGCGGATGTCTTTCTCACGTCCCGTCCATCAACGCATTCAACGAGAAGGACGAGCGCCTCTTTTCCGTAAAACGCTATCCCGTATTTTAAAACGCGGGAGCGGGTCTTCATTAACTCTTTGGCGTAGCCTCTTTTTTCTATCTCTTCTAGCGCGGCTTCCGCGGACTTAGTCATGAGCCTTTTTTTCGTTTCCTCGTATTCCTCCGGGCTCATCTTGTCGGCGTCCGTTTTTTCAAGCTTTCCGCAGTGCTCGAACTCAAAAACTATGGAAGGCTGAGACTTTTCCCTGGGCTTTAACCCGTATCCGAAGCTGTCAATCGTGAGATCCGCGAATCCGTCACCGTACTCTCTGTCGGAGAGCATGCTGTAGCTTCCGCCGAGATTTCCCAAAATTCCGAAGACCATGCCGTGGTAGAAGTCCTCTTTCTGATTTCTGACACTCATGCCCTTTTGCATGAATTCGTTAAGATCTGACTGAAGTTTTGTGACGTCGGCTTTTCTCATCGCGTTAAGGAGCTTCTTCGAATAATCACCTGCCCCGCCGTACCTCGAGTCCGCGTATTTCAGAATTTCGTCGCGAAAGACGTCCGTCACCTCTTTGTTGGGTATGGCAAGCCAGTGCTCGCCTTTGCCAAGTTCCATCCGCTCATCTTCGTCTACGACGCATTTTGTGAGATACCCGCTTGAAAGCAGCATAGTGTACACATTCTCCCCATGCCAAAGCTCGTCATACGGGATGTTGTCGTTTATTTTGGCGATGATTTTCTTGCCGGATGCCAAAAGTTCGAGATTTTCGGCCTCACCGTCCGAAATGTTGTCGAGTACGGTCTTCAATTCGCCGGCAGAAGTTGTGTTCGCCCAGTATGTGTCCGGAGCAAATCCCCTGTCAATGTATGATTCAACGGATTTCGGGTTGAACACCTCCGTGTCTCCGAATATATATCCGTCATACCAGTCACAAGCCTCGTCGAATTTGTCTTCCGCACCGAAATCTTTGAGCATTTCTATAACTTCGTCTTTCGTGAAACCATAGTACCGGGAGTACTTGCCGTCCAGGACGGAGTAAACCTCGATGTTGTTGAGGCCGGAAAAAAGGCTCTCTTTTGACACGCGCGTGACACCCGTCAGAACGGCGAAATTGAGATTGTTGTTGCCTTTAAGCCCTGCGCCGAGAAAATCTCTCATGAAGCTGACCATGTCGGAAAAGTAGCCACTCTCATACCCTTTCTGAATGGGAACATCGTATTCATCAATGAGAATGACGGGCTTTACCTTGTGATGAGCGTAAAGCATTCGGGAGAGAAGAAACAGTGAATTTTTAAGCTCGTCACTTTCGGCAGTCATCTCGACAATCTTTTTGTACATCTTTAAATCATGACCTCTGTCGATTTTTCTACTCTTTTTCAGTTCCTTGTGTCTCGAAAATTCGACCGACATCATGTCCTTGATGCTCTTCATGGCACTGATGAACGACTCACCTTTGCACTCTTTGAAATCAAGATATATAACGGGATATTTCCCCTGCTCGGACGTGTATTTTTCGCCGCAATCCCAGATTTTGAGGCCTTTGAAATAGACGGATGTGTCTTCTTTCGTCTTTTCAAAGAAGGTCTTCATCATGTCCATGTTGAGGGACTTGCCGAACCTTCTCGGCCTCGTTATCAGGGAGACCTGGGAATGTCCGTCTATGAAGTCTTTTATGAGCAAAGATTTGTCGACGTAGTAATAATTTTTCACCGTCGCCTTGAAATCACTGGAGAAAAAGAAACCCTTGTTGACATTGTTTTCACTCATGGTGTCACCTCAAAAAAAATCAGTTCTCAAATCTATTTCAAAATAAAAAACCATCTGAGTCCTCAATTTCATCCGTCCCAAAAACGCAACGAACAAAGGCCGCGGCGCACGCATTTCCGGGCCGAATGTTCACATCAGCGGTTCGACAATTTTCAGAATCCCGCGGCACATTCTGTATATGAGATTGTGCGGGGCTTTTTTCGTGACCTCAATGCTCTCACGCATGCAGCTCTCGAAATCGCTTTTGAGTTCGTTCATGAAAGCGGGGTCGTTGGTGTAAACGCCGTTTTCAAACTGCTGATAAAAACTTCTCATGTCGAAGTTCGCCGACCCCACAACCGCCGAATTTTCAGAAAGAACGGCCTTGCTGTGCACGAAGCTCGAAGTGAGTCTGAAAACCTTCACACCGGACTTCAAAAGGCGCTCTAACCTGTCCAAAGTCAGCATGAAGACATAGGACTTGTCCGGGATGTCGGGGATGACCACCCTCACGTCCACGCCGGAGAGGGCCTTATCTTTAAGCGCGTCGAGAATGGACTCATCCGGCACGAAATAAGGCGTGAATATGTACACAAACTTATGCGCCGCGGAGATGATGTTGTTGTAGATGCCCTTGCAGACGGTATTCTCAACATCCGGTCCCCCGGCGTAAGGCACGACGGCGAAGCCGCTCTCAACCCTGTCAAAAAGTCTCAGGTACTTTTCGTAATCCATGGGGCTTTTGACGATAAACGACCACTGGCGCATGAACATCAGCGTGAACGCGTCAACGGCTTCGCCCGTGACTTTGACTCCCGAATCCTTCCAGTAGCCGTACATCCTCTTGGAGTTTATGTATTCGTCGGAAAGATTGCACCCGCCGGTATACGCCTCTTTCCCGTCGATGACGACTATCTTCCTGTGGTCGCGGTAATTCATGGCGAAACTAAATCTTGACATGAGCCGGTTGAACGCTTTAACACAGGCACTGCTTTTTCTCATCATGCGCGCGGTTTTAAGTTTCAGCTCCTTGCTCGCGCCCATGTCGTCATAAATTATGTAGACCTCAACCCCCTCCTCCATTTTCCGGGTGAGAACGCGCCATATCCTATCGAAAAGACTTCCGTCGGCTATTATGAAAAACTCCATGAAGATGAACTTCTTCGCGGACTTCATGCTTTCTATCATCCCGTCGAAGAGCGTCCCGCCGGAATAATAGTATTTGAGACCGGAGTTCTTGTACGGCACAAACCCCGCGGAATTGTAAAGATAGCGGCAGTCCTCGGCAACGGACCCGGAAACTTCGGGGAACTCATGCTCACCGAGGTATTTTTTCGTATCCTCGTAAATCGCCCTGTGACGGCGCCTCTGACGGACGTACATCACCCTGTCGTCGGAGAGCCAGTATATTATGAAGCCAATGACGAAGAAAATGATTATGACGAGCACCCAGATGGCCTTGCTGCCCGCGTTTCTCTCAGAGGAAAGGCAGTACACGGCGGTCACTATGCTGAGAACAAGGCATAAAACCAGGTACCACGTCAGAACAAGCTCGGCGTAGATTGTTATCGCGAGAATTATTCCGAGCTGAACCAGCACAAAAAGCAGTGCGAGCGCGCCCTTCACGGCCGTGATATTGTTGTGCTCGGTTCTTATCTTTATTATGTCCGAACCTCTGAACTTCCCGCCCCGGCGTCTTTTGACTTCAAGCGGATGGTATCGGAATTTTTCACTTTCGTTTATCCTCGCAGGCATTATCAGCCCTCCGAGAAAGTATCTTTGATGGCCGAATAGACCCCTCTTATGTCCCTCACGCACGACAAAAGCTCGCGCCGCGCGCGAAGACTTTCCGACCTGAACATTCTCACGTAAAAAAAGACGCTGACTCCCACCAAAACCAAAGCGGCGAAAAGACTCACCCCGCCCAAGGCGTAATCGGCGGCGCCTTCCGAATACGCGACGGCAAGCGCGCCCAAAACAATGAGCGCCACGGTGATAATCCCCATTGTCACCGCAAGCGCGAGTGAGCGCTTATGCGCGCGTCTTCTTATCCTGGCGGCCTTGTTGGCCCGGGTCTCGACCTGGACCTGTAAAAACTGCCTTCTGTCCCTCTCGGGGATGTCATGCGCGCGCATCATGGAAAAATGCGTCATCGCGCTCTTTCGTCCCATGGACTGACGCTCGACGACGTCCCAGCCGAGAGCCGTGTAGCAGTCACAAAGAACCTCTTCGAGATTGGCTCTCACGGCGACGTCCATGTAATCGTAGGCGTACATTTCATCGTCCGTGAAGGCTCGGTCTTCATCATCAAAGCGCGAATCCTTTTCCATGTTCATCTCCAGCGCGACAAACGCTTTCAGTACGCACCCAGAAGCGAAAAGCTCTGCGCGGATGCGCGGAGAGTCTCCAAAGCCTTCGTCATTTTTTCCGACGCGATATCGCCTTCCAGCTCTATGAAAAAGCGGAACTCTCCGGGTTTGTCTTTTATGGGCCGTGACTCTATCTTAGACATGTTTATCTGCGCGAGTCCTAAAATCCCCAAAAGCGACACGAGCGCTCCCGGCGCGTGCGCCGTAGTGACCGAGATGTACACCTTTTCGGAGTGGACGGAAAGGTCAATCTCGCCCTTTTTCAGAAGGAGAAACTGGGTGCGATTGCTCTCCTCGTCGGCGATGTTTTCGGCACTGGCGACAAGCCCGTCCCTCACGGCATCGGAAGAGGCGATGGCCGCGGAAAACTCATCCTTCACCATCTCAACGCCGTACGCCGTGGAGGAGACCGCGAGTGTCTCGGCGATGGGCAGGTTTTTCATTATGTAACCCGCGCACTGATCTATGGCCTGAGGATGGGAATAAACCCTTGTTATCTTTTTTGTGTCCGCGCCTTTCATGGTTATAAGTCTATGGTCAACGCAGAGGGTCGTCTCCTTCACGGCGACGCACCCGCCCTCCTGCAAAAGATCGAGGTTTTTCATGACCCCGCCGTTCAGTGAGTTGAAGACGGGCACGACGGCGAGCTCCGCCGCTCCCTCTTCGAGGCGTCTTATAACCTCATAAAAATTTTTCTCCGGCAAAAGGACACATCCCTCCGCCATGATAAGGGCCGCCTTATGGGAAAAACTGCCCTCGGGACCAAGATAGGCACATGTCTTCATCTTCGCACCTCAGACCTTTGACGCGATGTCTCTAAGAAGTTTTTCCGTGTCTTCCCAGCAAAGACACGGGTCGGTTATCGATTTGCCGTACACCAGGCCGCCGCTGTCGGCACCATCCTCTATGAAGCTCTCCATCATGAAGCCCTTGACAATCCGGCGGAAGGTTTTATCAAAAAGCCTATTTTGCATGACCTCCTCCGCGATTCTTATCTGCTCCTTATGTTTCTTTCCCGAGTTGGAATGGTTGCAGTCGATTATCACGGCGGGATTTTTGAGCCCCGATTTTTCATAACCTTCCGCGACCTCCATCACGGTCTCATAATGGAAATTGGGAATGTCGTTGCCGTATTCATCCACCTTCCCCCTAAGGATTGCGTGCGCGAGCGCATTTCCCGAGGTATCCACCTGCCATGAGCCCATTTTGAAGGTCTGCGGCGACTGCGCGGCGTAGATGGAGTTGAGCATGGTAAGAATGCTCCCGCCCATCGGGTTTTTCATCCCCACGGGTGCGTCGACGCCGGAGGAAACCAGCCTATGCATCTGATTTTCAGATGACCTCGCGCCCACGGCGTGGTACGAAAGAAGGTCGTCGAGGTATGGATAGTTTTCGGGATAGAGCATCTCGTCCGCGGCGGAAAGCCCAGACGCTTCCATTGCTTTTATGTTGAGAGAGCGTATGGCGTATATACCCGCGAGGATGTCCTCCGCTTTTCCGGGGTCCGGTTGCGAAAACATGCCCTTGTATCCGACACCCTTCGTGCGGGGTTTGTTCGTGTATATGCGGGGTATGAGGATAAGCTTTTCCGAAAATTCGAGGCTAAGCTTCCCCAGCCTTTCCACGTAGTCCAAAACGGCCGCCGTGTCGTGCGCGGAGCATGGGCCGACTATGACAAGGAGCCTTTCGTCCTTTCCCGTGAGAACGTCCCTTATCTTTTCATCCCGTTTTTCCTTCATGGCGGAAAGCGCGGCCGACACGGGCATCGTTTCCTTGACCTCTTCGGGTTCGGGAATTTTCACGCGTTTTACGAACATTTCACACCTTGGAGGCTATGTCTTCGAGAAGCCTTCGCGTGTCCTCCCATCCGAGACACGGGTCGGTTATGGACTTTCCGTAGACCTTGTTCTCCTTCTGCGCGCCTTCCTCTATGAAGCTTTCTATCATGAAGCCCTTGACAATCCCCCGGAAGGTCTTGTCATAGAGCCTGTTTTGCATGACCTCTTCGCAGATTCTTATCTGCTCCCTGTGCTTTTTCCCGGAATTCGAGTGGTTGGCGTCGATGATAAGCGCGGGATTTTTGAGCCCCGACTTCTCATAATTTTCCGCGACCTCCATGACGGTCTCGTAGTGGAAGTTGGGAACGTCGTTGCCGTATTCGTCCACCTTCCCCCTGAGGATTGCGTGCGCGAGCGCGTTACCCGAGGTTTTGACCTGCCAGGACCCCATTTTGAAGACTTGGGACGACTGCGCGGCGAAGATGGAGTTCATCATGACGAGAATGCTCCCGCCCATGGGGTTCTTTATGCCCACGGGAACGTCCACGCCGGATGACACCAGCCTATGCATCTGGTTTTCGGAAGACCTCGCGCCCACGGCGACATATGACAAAACGTCGTCAAGGTACGGGTAATTTTCTGGATAGAGCATCTCGTCCGCGGCGGAAAGGCCCGACGCGTCCATCGCCTTTATGTTGAGATCGCGTATGGCGTATATACCCGCGAGGATGTCCTCCGCTTTTCCGGGGTCCGGTTGCGAAAACATGCCCTTGTATCCGACACCCTTCGTGCGGGGTTTGTTCGTGTATATGCGGGGTATGAGGATAAGCTTTTCCGAAAATTCGAGGCTAAGCTTCCCCAGCCTTTCCACGTAGTCCAAAACGGCCGCCGTGTCGTGCGCGGAGCATGGGCCGACTATGATAATGAGCCTTTCGTCCCCGCCCGCGAGAACCCCCGTTATGAGCTCGTCTCTTTCACTTTTGAGTTTTTTCATCCCGTCGGTCATGGGCATGGTCGCCTTGACCTCGTCCGCCTCCGGAATTTTAATCTGTCTTTCAAACATGTCCGTCCTCCATAAGTCTTCTAACATCCTCCCGGATTTTTTCCGGGACCATGTCAAGGTATTCTTTTTTGAACAGCACACTGTTTCTCACGAGCGTAGAGCTGATGCACGCCGACTCCCTTTCCGCCGGGATGAAAACGCACACGGCGTCCGGGAAAAGCTTTTTCGTCGCGTAAAAATCCCTCGTTTCATACGCGGCGTCTATGGCGTCCCTTATCCCTCTCACATAAAAAGGCGTTTTTTCCTCTCTGAGAAGGTCGGCCATCGCCCCGTCGTAAGTTATGACCTTAATTCTTGGTTCTTTGTCGTAAAGTTTTTTTAAAAGCGCCGCCCTGTCGCCTTTTGTGAGCGTCGGCGACTTCGCGGGGTTTGTCATGACCGCCACGGTCACCCCATCGAAAATTTTGAGCGCGGCCTCGACAACGTCCGCATGTCCCAGGGTAGGCGGGTCAAAAGTGCCGGAAAAAACACATTTTTTCATGTCTCCGCCTCCCCGCGCGCGAAAAAAGTGAGATACGCCTTGCCGTATTTCCGCTCATCATACGCTTTGAGACCCGGTATTTCGCCCGTGAACGGCACGTCCCTTTCCAAAACGGCGACTCCGGCCTCTCTTAAAAGATTTCGCTTTGCCGTCATCCTCAAAGCCTCCGCGCCAAAATCAGAGCCGTACGGGGGATCTATGAAAATCAAATCGAACTTCTCCCGCGTCCTCGAAAGATACAGGGAAAAATCCTCCTTCGTCACCTCGGCGTCAATGGGGAACTTTATTTTCGCAAGGTTTCTTTTCAAAAGCTCCTGGGAAAGTTTCCCCGTGTCGTTGAAATAAACCTTCTTCGCGCCTCTCGAAAGGCACTCTATTCCCAGCGCCCCGCTGCCGGCGAAAAGGTCCGAAACGACGGCACCTTCCACCATGTCACCCAATATGTTGAAAAGCGAAACCTTCGCCCTGTCCGACGTAGGTCTCACTTCCTCTCCGGAAAAATCGGTTAATTTTAACCCTCTGAAATTCCCGCCTATGACCCTCATTTCTTCTTCCTGTTTTTCGCGGCCTCGGCACGCATCCTCTCTGCGCGCTCGGCGCGCTCTCTCTCCATCTCTTCGAACTCCCGGGCTCTCGCCTCGTCGGCAATCCGCACAATCTCCTGCTTTTTGTACTCCCTCTTCATTCCGACGTAGTACATCGCGCCGTGAAGGACGATGGGCATTATGCAGACGAGAAGCGATATGGCGTTTATCCAAAGTTCGACGTCGCCTATCGCGATGTCATTAAAGGACTTGTATATTATCGTGGGCGCGAACTCCCATGAGAATATGTACTGCATCAGAAACTCACAGACGGAATTGGGTGTGACGAGGTAGAAGAAATGAACTATTATGCACGGCACGACCGAAATGAAGCCTATGAGAAAACCTTTGTAAAGCTTGTATTCCCCGACTTTTTTGAATCCCGCGTTTTCCTCAGACTCATCCCTTATTTTCTGGCCCTGGACATACCTCGAATACGCGACGCTGCCGCTCCGCATGCCGAAAAGGACGTACGCGCCTATGAGCAGCCCCTCGCCTATGACGAGCGCAATGATGACTATCCACGGACTGTCCATGGCGTTCGCGAACACCATCACCGTCGCAGAAAAAACGAGCTGGATGATGAAGGGGTACGCAGCGCCGGCGAGAAGGTCGACAAACTCCCTTGACGGCGTGTAGTCTTTTGACTTCACCTCTTCCGATTCTTCGTCTTCGTCTTTTTTCTTCTTATTGTCCTTTGCCATAAATAAACGCACCTTTTTCCGTTATGACGGCGTCCATGGGGATATCCCACGCATCTTCTTTAAAATCCCGGTTCATCTGGAAAGAATACGAAAGTCCCACCTTCTTAATTTTTTTCCCGGCGAAAAACCTGTCATAGTATCCGCCGCCAAATCCCAGACGGAACCCTCTCACATTCAGCGCCAGAAGAGGCACCAGAGCGATATCAATGTCCCCGAAATACGGAGGGGACAGCGGCTCCTCTATGCCGAACGTGCCTTTTTTCATGGGACCCGCCGGCGCCGCGAACATCTCGCCTTGTAAAACTTTTGGAAAATACACCCTCACATCCCGGCTTAAAAATTCTTCGACGAGTTTTTCGGCGGAGACCTCGCCTCTCACAGAGCTATAAAGAAGTACGCTCCCCACCCCGGCGCATGCCCTGAGGGCGTTTTCGCATATCGCATCATCGAGGGATTTTTTTTCGTCCGGCGAAAGAGAAACGCGCATCGCCGACATTGTTTTTCTAAGCTCGCTTTTTTCGCACACGGCGGCGCCTTCCCCAAAAACGCATTGAAGTAATTATACATTATGCGGGGAAGAATGGCAACTTATTACCTCCCGGGGCAAAGCGCGGGAAAACCCGTCAAACCGGCGTCAGTGCGCAAAAAACCCGGCAATGACAGCCGGGTCGTTTTCACTTTGAAGTACCATCTCTACTTTGAAATCTCAACGTCCTCGAAAAGCGCGAGGATGTATTTGTCCATGTACTCAATCGCGTGGTTTTTCATGTCGTCGGGGACACCGTAGAATGCCTCGGCCACCGCACAGGCGATAGCCGCTATCGTGTCGGAATCCCCGCCGAGCGATATCGAAAGCCTCACGCAGTCTTCAAAACTCTCCGACTCCAAAAACGCCTCCAAAGCCTGGGGCACGGTGTCCTGGCAAATTTCGTTGAACCTATAAGTGTCACGGATTTCGTCAATCGTGAAGTCGAGCTTGTAATAGTTTTCGTTTATGTAGTCTCTAATGTGGTCTTTGTCCTCCCCGGTCCTCGCGAGATACACCGAAACCGCCGTGGCTTCCGCGCCCTTTAGCCCCTCGGGATGGTCGTGAGACACGCGAGTCACTTTATATGATATGTCCTTCACCTCGTCTAGTGTTTTGCCGTAAAATCCAGCCGCGGAGACCCTCATGGCCGCCCCATTCCCGTAGCTTCGGTAAGGCTTTGGATCGTCTTCAAAAATCCAGTCCCCAAAATGCCCGCCGAATCCGCAATGGGGATATCTCGTCCCGACTTCCTGCATCCACCGCGTGGCCATGCCGGAAAGATTGTCATAACTGCCGTTGCAGTCCTTTATGGCTTTCGCGACGGCTATCGTCATGTACGAGTCGTCGGTCATGAAATCATCCTTGTGAAATATCAGAAAATCTTTGTTTCTGTAATTGTTCCATTCAAATCTGGAACCCGCGATATCTCCTATTATTGCTCCTATCATCGTGTGTCTCCTCGCATAAATTGCAAAACGCCTCCAAGGGAGGCGGTTTGCTTATCATATTTTTGGATGCGGCTTTACGCATTCCGACTTTTCTCTCTTTTCCGCGTAAAATTATAGTCTCGCGCGGCATGGGTGTCAATACCGAAAACAAAAGTTCCTGCGTGAAGAGCCGGACAAACCGCCCCGCCAACAGAAACTGAACCGCCAGGAGATTTCACGGAGGCTTTTAAAGCGGGCCGAATTGTCACTTTGAATGTCACTTTGAATGTCACTTT
>JAJQAJ010000078.1:5943-13432 GCA_021203865.1 Clostridia bacterium | reverse complement strand
AGGCTTTTAAAGCGGGCCGAATTGTCACTTTGAATGTCACTTTGAATGTCACTTTGAATGTCACTTTGAATGTCACATCTCAGTTTTCTGAGCTGTTTTCTTAGAAAAACGGCCTTTTCCATCTGGTTACGACATTCACGCGACTTGCGAGTGTCACTTTAAATGTCACTTTAAGATTATCTTTTTCATCACAATCATGTATAATAAGCACATCCAAATAAAATCGTAAGAGGAGACTCACATGCCCGAGGATCAAAATACTGAATGGAAGGAAATTTGGCAAGACAAGTATCTGGAAGAAATCTGCGGATTCGCGAACGCAGACGGCGGGAAATTATATGTCGGCATCAATGACAAAGGTGATGTCGTCGGATTGGACAACAGCAAAAAATGGTCTGAATACATTCCGGACAAAATCAACACAATGCTCAACATTCTTGTGGAGGTCAATTTATACTCAGAGGACGACAAGGAGTATATCGAAATTGTCGTTCATCCGTCCTCCTCAAAAATAAGCTACAAAGGCGTGTACTATTACAGGATAGGAAGCACAAACAGACAGTTGTCAGGATCCGCTCTCACAGATTTTTTAAAAAATCCCGAGGAGCGTTGGGAGAACGGCCTCGTCAACGACATCACCGTTGAGGATCTGGATGAAGAGAGTTTCAGAATTTTTCGCAAAGAGGCAAGACGAAACCAACGCCTCTCAGAAGCCAATTTGAACCTTTCAAACAGGGAGCTTTTACAAAGTCTCAACCTGATGGAAGGTGACAGGCTGAAAAGATCGGCGGTGTTGCTTTTCCATGGCAATCCGCAAATTCTGGGGAGCGGAATAAGCGTCAGAATAGGCAAGTTTGAACGTGGGGAAGTGACACACCACGATGTGCTTGAAGGATCCCTCATTTCAACTGCGCACACCATCGTTGACCTCATATATCTGAAATTTCTGAAAGCAAAAATAAGCTACGAAAACGACCGAAGAGTGGAAACCTATCCCTATGACAGGGAGGCGCTTCGCGAAGCTATTTTTAACGCTTTGATCCACAACCGCTATGAAGCGGGCATCCACATACAGATAAGAATCGAGGAAGAGCGTCTCATAATCAGCAACAGCTGTTCGCTGCCGTCTGACTGGACGGTCGAAACACTCTTAAGTTTTCATAAATCGATACCGCACAACCCGGACATAGCCAATGTCTTTTACCGTGCCAGATTCATAGAAAATCGGGGGCAAGGGATACAGAAGATCTGTCGGTGCTGCCAAAATTTTGGCGCGGAAGCTCCCATATTCCAAATATCCGCGGGCGACATCAGCGTTTTTTTCACCGCACTCAAAACCGCCGTCATCCGTGATGACGAAAACGCGGTCAAACCCACGAAAGACACGACTGGCAAAACCGACATGAGACGTGGCGGCGATGAAACGAAGTCGGAGCAATCGAACAACACCAAAATGCTTCTTGATGAAATCAGAAATGACCCATACGTGACGCGGGAGAAACTTTCCGAAAAGCTGAACGTCACAGTCCGGCAGATTCAAAGAAAACTGGATGATTTGAAAAAATCGGGAAAGATAACAAGGGTGGGCGGCAAAAAATACGGCCACTGGCAGATTAACGGCTGAGCGGCGTCAAACCCCGACATAAAAAAACCGACACGAAAATTGTGCCGATCAAAACATTAGATGCTATTTACGAAGGGGGGATCACGTCCCCCCTTCCTTTTTTGATTCGGACGTCGCGGCGGCCACGGCAGCGTCCTCCGGCTTTACGGCGCTTTCTGAGTCTTTTTCCTCTCTCACGGTTCTTCCCACGCCCACAGTCTTATCCACGGGAAGCGTGAATACCACGCCCCTCGCGTCGGATTTAAGTCCCACACTGTCGACAAGAGCCGACATAATCCTGTCGGAGGCTTCGCGCATGGACAAAATGAGTATTATCTCGGACTCCTCGTGAAGCGATATCCCGAGGAACTGTTCGGCCTTGGAATTATCGACCGATTTGGAGTCCAGTATGGTGCCTCCGGCCGCTCCGACCGACCTCGCTATCTCCATGGCCGTGTCAGCGTATCCCGCCGCGACAATCGCGACTATGAGCTCGTATTTCCTGTCCTTATCCTTCATTATCTTCCTCCCTTCCGTGGATTTTGCCGCCGACGCGGACAAAATGTCGTTCTGTATAAGCTCCGTGACGCCCGTGAGCGGCACGGTGAATGAAATGCCGCGTCCTACGAGGAAGATGTTCATCTCGTCCCTTATCATGTTGAGGATGGTATCTTCGTCACTTTCCGGAATGAGTGAGAGCATGACGGATTTGTGCGTGTCGCCTATTCCGAGATATGAAAGAATGGCTCTCTGCGCCGTGCCCCTCCCCATGACAGAAAACGCGAAGGACACGGAAAATTCGTTAAGAAGCTCATTGAGCCTGGCCTCATCTTCAAGATTCAAAATACTTATGAGAAGTTTCACCCTGTTGGGAACCACTGTCTTTCTCGGCGTCCTTGTCCTCGCGGGAGTGGTGCTCTTTTTTGTCGGCGTCTTTTTCACCTGCGCTCCCTGAGGCGTGGGCTTTTTGGATGACGTTCTTTTCTGAGGCTCATTTTTCGGCATTTAATCCACCTCGTAGCGCACTATTTTGTCTTCTATGGATATGAACGACCTCTTTATCTTCGCCGTGCGCCTCTTGTAGATTATCCCGAAGACCTGCACGGTTATGAGCGGCATCATCGCGACGAACGCCACGCACCCGAACGCGTCGGTCATGACGGCCATCGTGACATCCTCGGCGAGAACGGAGCACGCTCCTATCGACATCGGAAGAACGAACGCCGACACCATGGCCCCCGAGGCCACGCCGCCCGAGTCAAACGCTATCCCCGTGAACATCTTAGGCGAAAAGAAGGTAAGAATAAGGGCCGCGGCGTAGCCGGGGACGAGGAACCACATTATGTTTATGCCGGTAATTACCCTCAGCATCGCGAGTCCCAGCGCTATGCAGACGGATATGGAGAGCGCCATCCTCATTGTGCCCGCCTTCACGGCCCCGGAGCTCATCTTCTCCACCTGCTTGTTGAGGACGTGCACAGCCGGCTCCGCCGAGACCATGAAAAAACCTACTATCATCGCGACCGGAATGAGAAGCCAGCCTCCCGCGATATCTCCCACAATTTCGCCTATGAGGGTTCCCATGCGCGCGAATCCGACGTTCGCTCCCGTAAGAAAGAAGACGAGCCCAAGATACATTATGACTATCCCGAAGCTTATCTGGATGACCTGGCGTCTGTGGAAGGACTTAGTTATGAGTTCGAAGAGAATGAAGAAGATGACGATGGGCGACACCGCTATCGCCACATCCTCGAAATATGTGACAAAACCCTGCCCGAACGCCGTCGCGGCGGGATAGAGCGTTTCCTCAACGGTTTCCACTTCCGTGAACGTGTAGGGAAGGTCCTGGATGTTGTAAATTATGCCGAGAATGAGGACGGCTATGACCGGCCCCGCGGATGAGAGAGCGACAAGTCCGAAAGAATCGTCTTTACCGCCTTTGTCAGACCTTATCGACGCGACGCCGACGCCGAGAGACATAATGAAAGGCACGGTCATGGGGCCCGTCGTGACCCCGCCCGCGTCAAAAGAAAGCGCCCAGAAACTCGGATCGACGAAGACGAACGCCACAACGAATATGGCGACGTAGAGGACTATCAGGATGACGGACAGGCTTATTTTGAAGACTATCCTCAGCATTGCGAACATGAGAAAAATCCCGACGCCTATCGAAACCGTCAGGATGAGTATGCCGCTGCTTATCTCGGTGACGTACCCCGCGAGTATGTTGAGGTCGGGCTCCGCCATCGTGACTATGATGCCTATGACGAACGACACGAGGGCTATGAGCCACACCTTCCTCGACTGGGTCATGGCTTTGCCGGTCTTTTCGCCGAGCACGACCATGGAGATGTCGGCACCCATGTTAAAACCCGCGAGACCGAGTATGAGAAGAAGCGCCCCCACGATGAAAAGGACGAAAGAATATGTGTCGACGTTGCAGATTATCGCGAGAACCATTATTATGACGGCCACCGGCAATATGCTGAAAGACGACTCTTTTAGTTTTTCCTTGAAGGTCTTCATGGTTTCCCTCGCCTTTGAAGACGGCTTTGATCAAAAGATATTCGCCGCCCAATCATTGTTTTTCAGCCGAGCTCGTCAACGTTTTGGGAACTTACGTACGTACTCCCGGAAAGATAGGAAAGTTTACCCTTCATCTTTTTGAAGGTCATTTCCTTCGCCACGAGCCTTTGGCGTCTCGCGTTGTACTTAGCGTTGAGCTTTTCGTCGCCGTACTTTTCATCGCCCAGAACGGGACATCCGATGTGCGCCATGTGTGCCCTTATCTGGTGGGTGCGTCCAGTGTGAAGCGTGACGGACACGAGCGCGACATCGCCTCTTTTTTCCAGCACACTGTACTCCGTCACTATCTCTTTGGAGCCTTTAAGGAAACTGTCAGTCACTCTCGCCTTTGAATAAAGCGAATCTTTGATAAGATACGCGCGAAGCATGTCGGCGCCTGACGTGAAATTGTTTTTGCAAAGGCACAGGTATTTCTTCTCTACGGCACGCGCGCGGAACGCGTCGACAAGAATTTCTTCCGCCTCATCACCCAAAGCGAAAAGAAGAAGGCCCGCGGTGTTTCTGTCAATCCTGTGAACGAGACGATAGTCACCTTTTTCTTTGAGCTCCGTTTCAAGCGCTTCGGAGCTCACACCCTGAAACTTGTCGGCTATGTATATGTTGTCATCGCTGTACACGCATATGTGGCTGGGCACCGCCTCCTCGGAGGCGTTCGTGTAATATACAATCTCATCGCCCGGAAGAAGCGCGACACTCCTTTTCACGCGCTTGCCGTTCACCTTTATGTCGCTCCTTTGTAAAAGCCTCTGAAATACAAAGCTTCCCTGCGGATACGCGGCGTCCGTGAATTTTTTGAGATCGGTAGTGGAGTTGCAAACATATGTCTTCATGAATCCATGAAACGTCCTATGGTTTTTCGTGTAACTTTTCTTTATTTTACCTTATGCGGAGTGTTTTTTCAACCCCAAAAGCAAAAATAAAGCTTATCCGTCTTAAAAGATTGACATTAAGCGAAACCATACGTTATAATGTCTTTATCTTTTGGGGAAATAAAAAATCATAATAAGTTTGATATACAATATATAAGATTGCTATATATTATACATGCGAGAGTACTCAAGAGGCTGAAGAGGCTCCCCTGCTAAGGGAGTAGTACGGTAAAACGTAGCGAGGGTTCGAATCCCCCCTCTCGCGCCAAAAGACAACGCATGTCGGCAAATGCCGACTTGCGTTATTTATTTTATTTTATTCAATGCAAGAATAAGACTTTGCTCGCTTCTCCGTCAAAGCATGTTCGGTTAATTTTAACCAAGGTTGATTTGCTCAGCCGGAACAATCCCCGACGTAAATTTAAAAAGACCGATTTTATTCGATCTTTCCATCTTTCTTTCGGTGTATTTTTAAACCGTCAACACATCTATGCGTCACATTCCTCTTTTTTTACAACTCTGACCTTTTTCCCGAAGAACACCACGGCATATTCATCGATTTGTTTGACTCCGGCGTCCTTGAGCTTTGCGGAATAATGCATGTCATCCATTTGCCGAAAAGCCTCCCTCACCTCAGCGTCGACATCCTTTTCACCCGCAGCGACCTCTATTTCCAGAACGACCCCGGGGTACCGGCCGGACAAATTTCTCGGCTCATAGGATATGTCCAGCCTTCCAAGTCCCGCCTCCTCTTCAGAGCGAACTTTGTAATCGGCTGTCACCGAAATGTTGAGACCGTCCACGAAAGCGTGATATGTATCCTCCCTGGTGAGGTCAAGGGGACTTACCGACACGTCAAGATACTCCTGGAGTGTTTCTTCAAAAAGTTTCGCGTTTCCTTCGGTGAACGCTCTTCTTATCTCGTCCCCGACGTCGGGGCCGGTATTCCCCCAAAGGCGCGAAAGTATTTCATCGGCGTAGATTTCCTTGATCTCTTTGTTTGGAATGACGAGCCCACGCGCGCCTTCTTCATCATATGCGTATGTCAGATACCCTGCCGCGAGCATCACACTGTAAATGCCGCTTTTGCTTCCTTCTCCCGTTTCGTTATAAAGGTCCCCATAAGATGTCTCCTCCCTTATTTTGACATGAATGGGAACGTCATCCATCAATTCATTAAGCTTTTTCCTGTCAGCGTCGGAAGAAGATTTTAGAAGGTCCCTAATTATGGAGTTACCGGACGTACCGACCCAGTATGCGTCAGATTTGAAATTGTTGGCGACATAATTCAAAACGGACCAAGGATTGAATATGTCGGTGTTTCCAAAGCGGTACCCGTCATACCACTCGCATACCTCGTCAAACTTTTCCGGAGCCCCAAAATCGTCAAGGATCTTTTTGATTTCATCCTTGGTGAATCCGAAGTACCGGCTGTATTCTTCCGTCTGAACAGAATACACGGCGAGGTTGTTGAGACCACTGAAAATTCCGGCCTTCGCAGCCCTGGTGACACCTGTGATGATGGCAAATTCTATGTTGTCGTTACCTTTAAGCGCGGCCGACAGAAAATCCTTAAAAAACCCGATGACCTTCGAATAATAACCGTGCTCATATCCGGCCTGAACGGGGGCGTCGTATTCATCTATGAGGATGATGGGCTTAACACCATGATGAACATAAAGCATTCTTGAAAGAAGAGATAGGGATTTTTTCAGTTCATCGGCATCGGCGTTCATTTCAGCGATCTTTTTATAAATCTTCAGGTCATGTGCTCTGTCAACCCGCCTACTTCTTCTCAATTCTTTGTGCCGTGCGAACTCGACTGCCAAAGTGTCTTTAATAACCTTCATTGCCCCTTCAAACGTGTCGCTTTCACATTCTTTGAAATCAAAATATATGATTGGATATTTCCCCTGCTCTGACGCATATTTATTTCCGCATTTCCAAATGTCAAGGTCCTTGAAATAAACAGACGTATCCCTTTTCGTCTTCTCAAAGAAGGTCTTTATCATGGAAATATTGAGTGACTTTCCAAATCGTCTCGGCCGGGTAAAAAGCATGGCCGGGTGCTTGGGATAGTCATCTATCAAATCCTTTATGAAAAGCGTTTTGTCGACATAATAACATTTTGACACGACATTCACGAAACTGCTGTCCGTGGAAAACCCTTTTCCGTCTTTTGTCAAGGCCATGAAATAAACCTCCCGCTTTTTTACAAGGTAATTATACATCCTCGGCACAAAAGATTCAAGTCCGTTTGACACATGCAATCCGGGCCGTCCCCCAAGGCATGGCCGCACCCATCGCAAATCTATTTTATTTTTGCCACGGCGGCACAGCTATACCACATCAGCTTAGGACCCTTAAACCACGTATGGGTTAATTTTAACCGAGACGAAATCTCCTCCGCCCGACCGCCATAAAAATTCTT
>JAJQAJ010000078.1:0-5843 GCA_021203865.1 Clostridia bacterium | reverse complement strand
GGGTTAATTTTAACCGAGACGAAATCTCCTCCGCCCGACCGCCATAAAAATTCTTTGACGTTTTTTCATTTGTCAATCCATGGTTGACCAAATCGCCCCAAAGGCGCGTTATAATAGGAGCATGAAAAGACTTAATAATGATTTTACGGATTTTAGCACTCAGACGCGCAAGGAGAAAAAACTGAAAGCATTCAAAAAAGCACTTCGGATTATCGGGAAAATCATCCTGATTTTGACAAAACTCGTCATCCTCCTTGTCGTCGTACCATTCCTCGCGATCGTAACCTTTGGGAGCGCGGTCGTCGCTGACACCGTGGACTTTTGTCTGTCCTGGTCAGAAGACAGCAGTTACTGAGACACGGTGTGAACTTGCCCGCGGAAGCTTCCGCGGGCTTTGATTTTGTGTTGTACGCACAGGCGCTTTTGTGGTAGTATATAGGCGACATTTCAAAGGACAAAAAAGACATGAGTAACATATTGCTTATCATAATTGCCATAGTCGTCGTGATAGTCGTCATAATAGGCGGCGTTTCCGTCACAAGGGGAATGAAAAGGCCCAAAACACAGATGATATCAGCCTACCAGGACTCTCTAAAATCGATAAGGGACGGGCTCGACATTCACCCGGACGACGACGCCGATTTCATAATCGTCGACAACCGGACAAAAAAAGAAATGATGTACATAAGGGATTTGTCCTTTGACACGGAAAAGAAGGTCATGTTCACGGCCTTCGCGGTTCAGAACGGCAAGAAAACCGGCGACCCCAAATGGGAGGTCATTCCCTTCCGGGAAATCCAGGACTGCGTCATAAAACTCGAAGACGACGACATCGCGTCCGTGAAAAAGACTTTGGAAGAAGACGAAAAAGAAGGACGGGTCGGCGGGCAGTCCGCCATCATAGCCGCAAGGAAACTTTTCGACACGTTCAAAGAGCTGAAAACCATCGAGCACCTTTCCATAATGTTCCCGAGAAACAACGAGAACGCCGGGATGTACGTCCTCCCCCTCATATCTTCCAAAACAACCGACTTTCTTTTCGACACGACGGTCTGCGAACAGGTCTTCGCGATAATGTACGCGGTCATAGAGGAAAATATCCGCGGCGGCTACATAATCTCCCGCGATCCCTTTGAAGAGGAAGAAGAGTCAGAAGACGAGGAAGACTCATAAAGATGGACACAAACACCATAATAATCACAGTGTCCGTCATAGTCATAGTCGCCGTGGCGGCGCTCATCGTGGCGAGGATAATTGCGAGCGTCCGAAAGCAAAAAAAAGACTTCGCCGCGGCCCGTCCCCCTAAAATGGACACCCAGAAAATTTACGACATAAGACGTAAAATGGGCATCGCACAGGGCCTCAGGCTTGATTTTTTCGCGTACGACAACTCCGCCGCTGGGCTCATAGAGACCAAAAACCTATGCATAGACGAGGGCGCCGGAAAGATATTCACCTTCGTCGCGTCGAGAATAGAGGGAAAAGATCTTCCGGAAGAGGCCTTCGCCACGGACTTTGAAAAAATTCGCGACTGCAAAATACTCGTAAACAACATAGCCGTGGCAACCCTTGATGGCGCCGCCGCGAGGAAGGGCATCCCCCCGGACGAGCTCCAAGAATACCTTTCCCGTCTTACATCAGTGGCCACTCTTTCCGTCTCCTTTGAATTTTACGAAGAAGGCAGGTTCCCCTTCACGTTCCCGTTCATTTCCGCGAGCTTTAAAAGCTCGTCGGACGCGACGGCGGCGGCCGCGGAGGTATTCAAAAAAATATGTGAGATCAAAAAGGCGGACGACGCCACGGCACCCTTCGGCGACGTCGGGTTGTGACATACTCAAAAACATGTTTTCGGCCGGGAAACTCCCGGCCTGATTTTTACGTTTGGATGAACCCGCGTGTCAGTTCTGCTAAGGTTCGGCAATGTCCGTTTTCCGCGCGTCCGACGTGAATAGCGCACCGATTTTCATTTCCTTATTTTTTCATAAAGAGTGACCCTACTTTGAAAAGTTTAAAGCAGTATTCCCCATAATTTTAAATTGTATTGCCCTATATTTTTAAAATGAACGCGGAACGCGTTGACGAAAACTTCCCGAAGCGCTATAATTCAGGCAAAAGATGATTATACGATAAGGAGGCCGCCATGACATACATTCAAAGAGCCATGGAAAAGGACGTTTCTAACGTGTCGAAATCAGTTCCCGTCGTAATGGTGTGCGGGCCGCGGCAAGTCGGGAAATCGACGATGCTCGAACACATCATGGAACCCGGAAGGACGTATGTCTCGCTCCGGGACGACGAAGCGCTGGATCTCGCGAAAAACGACCCCCGCCGGTTTTTTGAAAGATACAGACCGCCCGTGCTGATAGACGAGTTCCAGCTCGCCCCCTCAATCATGTCCACGATAGAGTATCTTTCGGACGAGAAGAAAAGACTCGGCGAGGATAGTGCCGGGATGTTCTGGCTCACCGGATCCCAAAAATTCGCCATGATGAAAACCGCGAGTGACTCTCTCGTCGGAAGATGCACGACATTCGACATGTCGTCTCTCTCCACCGCGGAACTGGAAGGAATAGACGCGGGATTTTTCAACCCGGAAATAAACGAGCTCGAAAAGCGCGCGGGAATGTTTCCCTTAAAAGGCGCGGACGAGATATTTGAGAGGATATGCCTCGGAAGCATGCCCGTCCTCAACACGCCGTCGAGCATGACCCGGGAAAGATTTTACCGCGATTACAGGGACCTGTACCTCAAAAGAGACGTCTTGGAGCTTGCGAACATAGACAAATACCCCGACTTCCAGAGATTTCTGACATACATGGCGGAATGCACGGGGCAGGAGCTCAACTTCTACGGCATAGGAAGAAATCTCGGGATAAGCTCGCCCACGATAAAAAAATGGGTCGGAATCCTGGACATGCTGGGCGTCATCTTCATAATCCCTCCGTACTTCGACAACGGGTTAAAATCCCTCGTCAAGACTCCCAAGTTCTATTTCACCGACACCGGGCTCGCGGCGTACTTGTGCAAACTTAAAAGCGGTGAAGACATACAGAAAAGCAACAAGGCCGGGGCGTTTTTCGAGACGTACGTCGTGTCTGAAATCATGAAAAGCTACTGCAACCACTCGAAGGACCTCGATCTTTATTACTACAGGGACGCGGAAAAAAGGGAGATAGACCTCATAATCGCGGAGGGCAGAAAGCTGTATCCAATCGAAATAAAACTCAGTCACTCTCCCGCGCACGCGGACAAGAACCTTTACGTTTTAAAAAGCTGCGACATGGAAATACAGCCCGCTGTGATAATATCTTTGAGCGACATCATCAGACCTTACGGCAAAGACGCCTGGCTCTATCCCGCCTCCGCGATATAAAGGAGCATTGCCGCGAGAACGCCCGGGCCGTCCGCGAAAAAAATTTCCCGAAGTCATCACGGCTCCGGGGGCGTTTTATGTTCATCGGGTCGTGTCCCGCCTTACGCATGCGACCCGTTTTCAGAAAAGACATTCAGACCCAAACTCGTTCCGCGGGAAAAGTGCGCTAACCCCCGGAGAATCTGCCACAACAAAATGTCTATTTTGAAAAACAACACTTTTTCATGGAATTCAAGTCCAAAAATCACGCTTTTTCATGAGGCGATGTTTTCATGCTTCGCGCCAAGGTGCAAAGCGCTTTTCTCCGTCACGCCCTTATCCGTGCCGCGTTCGGCCCGTGAGCAAAAACAAGCCAAACAATTAAACTCGGCCGGTTTTGGGAAATTGATTTGGTCTTGACAACTTGTGAGTCAATTCAAATAAGTTTCGGTGATGTCCATGAAAAAATCCCTGCTTCACTCGTCCAAAACCGACGCGTCGGGTATGAACGCTATGACGTCCCTTTTCGCATCAGAAAAATCAATTCCGGAAAATCTTTCATCTAGCATCCTGATGAGCGCGGCTTTGGACCCGTCAAAATCAGCGTACTGCTCGCGCCACCTGACGCAGTTTGTCAAAAGTTCCATGTTGATCCTTGTCCCTTTTTTATATTAACATTTACAAGTTCGCTTTTCGACAGAGCCATGAAATCGCCCTCCTCAATTCTGAGACTTTCAAAAAGCGCGTCCTCAAGGTCAATGTATGTCCTCACGGGAGGCATGACGTACAATTTGTCACAGAGCGCCTTTTCGGGACCCGCCAAAAGATACGAATACACACCTTCTTCCTTCAAAGAATAACCCCATGGATACGCGGCGTCGGGAACATCTCTGAAAAGGAAATTTCCGAACGCGTTCTTGACGTATTTCGTCCTGCCCCCACGATATGACGCCGACGTGTAGCAATAAACACTTTCCGGAATGAGATCGTAAAGAAAAAGCGTGTATTCAAACGACAAATACGACGGCAGCGGATGTAGCCCGCGAGATATCTCCCGTCGGCGTGTCCGTCAGTTTCATAAATTCCCCTGGCAACCTCAAACAAAGCACCCTTCTTCACTTCTCTCGCGATTTTTCCGTTGACGTCGGAAATATCCTTCATACAACTTCAACGGCTGCTTTTTGAAAAGTACCTATCCCCTCACAAATCAAGATAAATGTTGTCTTGCGTAAGACAATGCCGTTATACGGCATTTTGATACACAAATCAACAGATTTTGCGCGCGCACCCCCCGTAAACCGCCGAAATTAACCGCACGGCGCGACAACCACGGCTTTCCCAAAGGCGTTTTTCAGCGCGATTCGCCAAATCCCGGCACGCGCCTCGCGGCGACTTCCCAAAGATACAGACTCGCCACGCTGCCGAAGGGAGAATACCTTTTTTTAAGCTCTTCCATGGTCTTTTTGTCCGCGGCGTCCAATGAATACAGCATTTTCACGCCTCTTTTAAGCCCGAGGTCATCCGTGCTGAAAACATCCTTTCTTTGAAGACAAAATAGGAGTATCATCTCAGCGGTCCATTTCCCCACGCCGCGAATTTGGGTGAGAGCATCCACGGCGTCGGCGTCAGACATCCCGCGCACCCCTTCGAGGTCGAATCTTCCATCCGTGACGCTCAGGGCTAGCTCCTTTATGTTTTCAGCCTTCCTCTCCGAAAGCCCCACACCCCTTAAAAGAGACATATCCGTCACCGCGACATTTTCGGCGGACACACCGAAAAGAGCCTTGTCCAGCCTTTCCCATATGGTCTTTTGCGCCTTCATGGAAATTTGCTGGCCGACAATCTGGCGCACGACGGATGAAAATAAATCATCGTCCGTCTCTCTTAGAACGTGTCCCGCACGCTCGATGACACCCCTTAATTTTTCGTCCTTGCGGCTTAGATACTCCGTCTCCTCCTTCCCGTATTCAAACCACATCTCACATTCCCCCATCAAAATCTCACATTCATTTTATCGCCAAAAGATGGCGGTTTCAAGCGCTGCCTAAGGCTGGAGGAAACAACTTTTCTCCCACGACGACAATTTCTTAAAAATAAATCTTCATCCCATGGACATTTCTTGACATGAGTATAGCTTTCATATATACTATAAAAAAATATAGTGCGACAACAAAACAATAAATTTTCATTGTTTGTTTTCGCCACAAAAGCACATCAGACACCGTGGTTTCATAAAGGAAGGAAAAATGTTTCTCGGAAGGGAAGAAGAGCTAAAAAAAATAGGAGCCGAGCTTAAAAAGTCGAGCGCGTTCATCATCGTCTACGGCACGCGGCGTGTCGGAAAGACAGCGCTCATAATGGAGGCGCTAAAAAAAAGCCCCGACAAAACCATATACTATGAGTGTTCGACGGGAAGTTTCGCCTACAACGCCGCAAAGTTCACAGACAAAATTGAGGACGCCGGGGTGACCTTCCCCGACAGGGATAAAAC
>JAJQAJ010000057.1:2325-5857 GCA_021203865.1 Clostridia bacterium | reverse complement strand
TGGCAGACGCGCTAGACTCAAAATAATACATTATTTTTAACTAATTAACAAAAATCGGAATTTATGTCAGAAAATCACAAAATCACATAAAAAAGTGTTAATTTTATGCCGCTGTGGCGAAGTTGGCAGACGCACTCGACTCAAAATCGAGCGGTTTATCCATGCCGGTTCGAGTCCGGCCAGCGGCACCAATCAAAATCCGGGAAATTTGGTAGGTTTTTTAATCCAATTTCCCGGTTTTTTTACTCACAAATTTATGTTTGGAAACAAATTTGGAAATTGGGTGTGATTTTGCTGTGTTTTAATAAGTCCTACAGTGGCTTTTTGTGCGTTTTTTTCGTTAATTCTGAACAAAAAACCGATTTTTGCTAAATTAACATCAAATTTCTGTTACTTTGAGAAGTATTCACAAAAATACTACAATTCGTAGTCGAATTTTTCCATTTCTTTCAGGAAAAACTCATCTGAGAAGTCCGTATACCCTCTGTCCACTGTGGACGATTTGCAGTCGGCATCGTACTTGTGTCCATCCATAAGCATTACGAGCTCGGTGTTGACTCCGCATTCTTTTGCCCTCGTAATGAAAGTGTACCTTAATTCGTGGATATGATGTTCGGGGAAGAGAGGCTTCAGAATGTCCGTCAGTGTCCTCTGGGAAACCATCCCGAAATCCATGTCTACGAGGTCAAGAACCTTTTTGAGCATCGGAGAGATGGGAATCTTTCTCTGTACGTCCGCATACCCTTTCCTGGTCTTTTCCGAAATGCAGTAGATGAACCTGTCGTCATGTGTCATGCTCTCAAGTTCACCGAACCTCATTCCGGTATAGAGGAGGATAATTATCGCCGATACTCCTTTCGTTTTCGGATGTCCCTTGCAGTATTGTAGAAGAGTTTTTTCTTCATCCTTACTGAAGGCTTTTCCTTTTTTCGCCTCGTAGTGCGGCAACATGATCTTTGTCATCGGGTTTTTGATGTCGTAGTCTTCCACGGCCAAATCAAAAACCGCTCCGAGCACGATCTTACATTTCTCCGCCGTGCTCTGTATGCCGTCCTCAATCAACTTGTTGAGAAACGTCTGCACGTCGTCCCTGGTAATCTCGTCTATTTTCATCTCACCCAGGACAGGATCGATGTAGAAGTTAAGATACCTTGTGTAGAACATGAAGGTTCTCGGTTTTATGAGAGGCTCTTTGAGGCTGAGCCACTTGTCCGAAAATTCCTTGAACGTAGGCATTTTGGGCTTTCCTCGCCTGGTCCCCGCACTGAGCGCGGTAAGGAATTTTTGCTTTGCCACCTCAAGACTCTTTGACGCGACTTCGATGTCGTATCCGTCCCGGTGGTACCTGATTTGGTAAACACCGTTGTAAAAACGGTAATTCACCACTTTCTCATTTATTATGAGAATTCTTTTAATGCTGTCTGGCATTGTTTCCAGCTCCTTAGTTGTAAATATTACTTTTCCTTTGGAGCTTGAGTTTCCTTTCGTAGCCGCAGCATTTTCTCTGTTCAGTTTCTTCAGATTGCGAAGTTCGACGGAGTCGGCCGCTGCCTTAAGCGCAATGACCAGGGCTTTGTCTTTTTCCTCGTCGTCCGAAGATTGAAGGATAAAATTCTGCAGATACGTTATTTCCTGGTCTGTCATCTTCCTCCTTATGTGAGATTTACTTAAGTCGCCTCAAGTATTCTCACATTATACAGTCACAAATCTCACACCGCAACACATATTGTTTGATCAGCCGGTGATGTCTCAGCCGCCTAAAACGTGCCGAACGTGTTGTGCCCGAAGGTCATATTGGCGTCGCTACGATAATCGTTTTTGCCGTGAACAGCACATGCGACACTATCGGTTAGCGGTGATATGTCGAAGTATATATTCCGGCAGAAAAATAATCAAGATTTTGGAAATTTTCGGAAATTCAACGGAAAAACGACAAAAATCAAAATTTTACCACATGATTTCACACGATGTAACGACGGTTACATGTAGTACTTTTTCGATTTATTTGTCCTTTGCGGCACAAAAAAAAATTTCCAAAAAAAATTTAGTTTTAAACTTTGTATAAATTAAATCATACGTAATACCGGTATAAACGCGGGATGGAACAGAGTATAAAAAAAGGTCGGGACGATTTGTCCGACCGATTTCATTATTTGCGGAATCACGATTTGACACATTGTCACTCATATCTTTTTCTTGATTTCAACGCACCTTCCTATATACTGGAATTTCTTGCTGCCGATGTCCGTCCAGACGAAATTTTCCTTCAGCCCGTTTTTGTCGAGAGCGGTGCAGGTTATCTCACTGTAATATTCGACTTTTCTTACCACCATATCACCGCCGTCAATTATGACGGCGCCGAATTTACCGTTGTCGATTCTGTCCTGTCTTCTAATTACAGCGATGAATTCCACGTCTTCGTTCATGTCGTAAAAAGTTCTGCCGCTTACCACAAGGCCGAAAAAGTCGTCTGCGGATTCACCGTCGCCCACCTTGTATTCCGTGTATCCAACGAGATTTTCCGACAGGGGGATGGAATCATACCCGTATATTTTTGAATACACGGGAATGTCGTACGTATTCTCCACGAGTTCCGCCTTGGACTTCCACCCGAGGAGCTCGTACGCCGTGACGGAAAGAGCCTTGCAGAGTTTTTCCAGCGAGGCAAGGGTGAGGTTGTCGGATTCACCTGATTCGTATTTGTATATCATCTGGACCGTTATCCCGGATTTTTCCGCAAGCTCGGCCTTGGTCCATCCCTTGTTTTCCCTCAAAGCCGTCAATCTGTCTGCTACCGACATTTTTTATAAACTCTCCTTTAAAAATTCCGTAAAACAATATATCATATTATAGGGAACACGTCAATATAAAGTAATTTGCTATTAAAAAAATTTGAAATAGATTAAAATACTTTATTGACAAATCGTAAAATAAGTTTTAAGATTTAAACAACTTCATCAAAAAAACATAAGTCGGATTAGCATTCGTTAATTTAAAGGGAATATTCGCAGACAAACAATAATTTAAAGATTTTTTTCTCATATAACTCAGAATGTGCTTAAACATGTTGATTTTGTTTAATGCGATATAATAAAGGAGTTTATCATGACCAATAAAAAGTTTAAAGCCAAATGTACGCTGGAAGGCAAAACATTCCGCGACGTCGCGAAGACCCTGGGATTATCCAAATCGGAGCTTCACAGAAAACTCTCCGAGAAGGATTTCAGTATTCGCGAGATTGATGTAATTGCGAAATCCCTCAAAATTGACGAAAGGGAGTTCGATAACATTTTTTTTGCCGGATAATTAAAATATATTTTATAGAAATATCAAATTTGTTATATGTGAGGACAATCATGCTCGACATAGAAAACATCATTGTAAAGACAGACAAGGACGTCTACAACGTCAAGGACTTGGAAAGAATAACCGGTCTTTCTCAGAACGCCTGTTATAAGCTCATACACAACATCAAGGCCGTGTCCGACGTTCTTTCCGTTTCCGGCGTGGTTCACCGCGTCGATTACATCGC
>JAJQAJ010000057.1:0-2225 GCA_021203865.1 Clostridia bacterium | reverse complement strand
CAAAAAATAATCACAGCGATTTCCTGACAGGACGTCCTATGAGTACGTCCGCTACTTTGATGTAAGGTAACACGACATGGAGAAAAGATACGCGATTTCAGCCGTCGGCGCGGACATCAACGTGAAACGGGACGAAGACTCGGGGTTAATCGAGTTTTACGGCAAGGGCGGATTTGTGGCAACATTCGAACCGTCAAGCGGCGTGTTCGAGAAAAAGGCGGACGCGCTCGTGAATGTTCGCGACCTCGCTCTTGCGGAGATGCTCTGCAGTTTCGCCGTTTTGTTCGTATCAGACAGACAAAAGGCCACCGACGTCAAAAATGGAATACCAAACAAGCCACAAAGGAATGAAAGTAAAAACGACTATTCACGATGAAAAAGAGACCTGCAGGACATTCGGGTCGGAAGATACGGACGGGCTTTATGCGAGCTTTTCATCCGCTACCGGGACGATACCACCCGTCTTCCGGTTCGTCGTACCTGCGGGACATTTATTTATACTTGGAAAATTTATGCGGCGATAACGCCTGCACAGATTACAGAAACATAAGGAGTACAGACAATGGCGGAAAATGAGAAAATCAAAGACGAGGCCCTGCCGGAGGATTACCTTCTCACGCGGGACTTCTATCCCTCAAAGCCTCTCCCCGAGGGGGTGTACGGGTTCACGGTGGAGGCGTGCATCCTTCGGGACTTTCCCGAGACGGAGAGGTTCAACGCGTGCAAAGGCGCGGTGGTCACGATACTTTTTTCCTCGGACGACGGAAAGCAGTCGAGACGCTGCAAAAAATGGTTCAGGTTCACGAAGTCTTACGAGCCGAGGCTCTGCGGATTCTTACGCTCCGTAGGTCTCAAAAAGGTCGGCGAGCCTCTCAATATATCGGAATTTTCTTCGTGCCTGGGGCTTCGCGGCAGGGCGCTTTTCAAAATAACCGAAGACGGCAAATACAACGACGTCAGATATTTTCTCGACCCCGTGAGCGGCGAGTCTGTGTCCGAGTACAACGTGCCCGCGGTCGACGTTTACGACGACGGGGAAGACGAACTGTCGGAAGACGACATAAAAGAGATGCACGAGTGGTTCGGGGACAGGCAGTAGACCGACATGGAGCCTGACGTACGGGAGCTTCTAAACTTTATAGATGTAAACGGGTGCGACTACCGTAAATGGATAACCGTAGGCATGGCCGTGCATAGCGTCGATCCGTCTTCCGCGGGCCTCAGACTCTGGGACGAGTGGTCGTCCCGCGACAGAAGGGTGTCCCGCGACGGGAGTCCGATGTACAAGCCGTACGGGGCGCAAAGCTGCGCGGAGAAGTGGAAGTCGTTTTCCGGCTCCGGCGTAACGAAAGCGACGCTTATAAAGTTCGCGAAAGACGGCGGCTGGAGAACCAAAGGCTTTTCGTACGCGAAGGAGAATGACTATCCCCTTCCGGAGAACGCGATGATAAACGAGCCTGAGGGCTTCGTACCGGAAAGGACGCCGGAAAACGCTGAGGCTCCCTCAAAACAGCTCGCGCGGTACATCGAGACGATGTTCGAGCCCTCCGAGTACGTCGGATACGTCACGTCCTCCGCGAGGCTCACAGGCGGCAGGTGGGCCCCCGACAGGGGAGTTTTCACGCGCACGGCGAAAGAGATTCTTGAAGCGCTTGAAAAAAGCGGCGGGGACCTGAAAAAGGCCGTGGGACCGTGGCACGAGGAGTGCGGGGCGTGGATACGCATAAACCCGCTCGGCGGCAAAGGCGTCAAAGACTCGGACGTGACGGCCTTGAGGTACGCCCTCATAGAGTCGGACTCCGAGCCGATTGCGGTGCAACGCGAGGTGTACACACGGCTACGGCTTCCCATAGCCTGCCTCGTCTCGTCCGGAGGAAAAAGCCTCCACGCGGTGGTGAAGGTGGACGCGAAAAACCTTTCCGAGTACCGGCAGAGGGTGGACTACCTGTACGGGGTGTTGGAACGGGAGGGATTAAAGCCCGACCACGCGGACAGGAATCCCGCGAGGCTCTCGAGAATGCCCGGGGTGACGAGAAACGGTGCCCTGCAAAAGCTCGAGGGGACGAATCTCGGACTCAAAGACTTTTCCGAGTGGAAGTATTTTGTCGAGACGGGAAAGAGCCCGCCGAGGCTCCGAAGACCCGCGGCGGCGAGGGAAAAGCCTCCCAAACCTCCCGCGCTCATAGAGGGTATACTCCAGTACGGGCATAAGATGCTCATCGTAG
>JAJQAJ010000044.1 GCA_021203865.1 Clostridia bacterium | reverse complement strand
CAATTGCAGACTATGAGTGAATAGCCTACGCATATTTTATTTTTTAACAGTTCCTAAAATTTGCTTTCCATTTACAGACTCACGGTTTCACTGCTTTTGCATGCCGTCAAGCGGGCAAGTAACTACCCTTAGCTAAACGAAAAAAAAATACGTGATGGCAAGACCACCACGTAAATTTTTCATTATGCCGGCCGTACGCCGGAATCAAAAGTTTTATAGATTGAAACACAATTCAGTTGTAAACCGTCTGACGCCGGACATCAGGAAATTTCAAATACCTTAAAAACGCAGTCCGTATTTTCTCGCCTTCTCAGGCGACGGTCAAAGGAATCCCTTTAACCCGTTGCCGTCTCACTTCCTCTAAGACCTTCGCGGTCAAAGTCCGAACCTTCTGTGACAGGTTCTAAGCTCAATTAGAGCCTCGTAAGGGGAATCCTTCATTGTCAGAGCGATGTCCTCAAAGACATCCCTCATCGCCATGGCTTTTTTACCGCTTTCCTGCCAATCGGCGCATTCAATATCCGTCATCTCTGAACGATCGGGATAGAGATTCAAAAATGTCGCGCGAAGCTTGTCAAAACTTTCATATCTCATATCGAAAAGCGGAAGGCCGTACCCAATGCAGGAAGTCAAATACATATGGAGGTTTTCTTCCATATTCACGCCTATGACCATGAGATCGCTCACGCAGAACATTTTGTCCGTCTTTTCGCAAAGTTCGGAATATGAGGAAAAAATCTCAAAGTCGCACTCGGGGACGTCAAACTCAAAGGTCTGCCCATCGTCATCTTCCCCGAAGGGACACTCTCCCTTTGAATCCATGACATAACATCCCCCGTCAAGAACGTTGAGTCACTCATCCGTACGAACATAGCCGAACTCGCAAAGGCCGCAATCATCATTAAACTCAAAATCCACAAACAAGAATTTCATCTAAGCTGTACACCTCAATTTGACAATCTAACTATCTGCTACTGTGGAAAAAATCGCCTATATCAATTCGCGGACTGCGTTATTAAGATTTAAAACATCACATTCCGACCGCGTCTGCGTCGGCCCAAGTGATTATTTGTATCACACGGAATAATTTATTTTACTCATAAAAAAGACACAGTCAAGCCCGATGAGGGTCCGGCCGCGTCTTTAATGTCCGGTTAAACGTGTATCTAAAAATCCGAGAACGGGCTGTCGCCGGAGCCGCCTAAATTTCCTTCGCCCCCTATGTCCGCCTTGAATTCGGAGAACGGGTCGACGGCGCCGAGGTTTATGCTGCCGTCGGAATTGGGCATTGGCATGGCGCCAGAATTTATGTTATTTGCGACAATGTCAAAGATGACGGAAAAAAGTTCCGACGCCATCTGTCTTGTCTCCGGCGTGTCCTTCACTATATCACCGATGATAACAGGAAAAAAGAAATCACCCTCGGGCGAGTTTCTTCTCTCGACTGTCATGTGCATGGCTTTAATGGGTTTGTCAGCCGTGAGAATCTTTCTTAAAGCGTCCCTTCCACCGGTCCTCTCTTCGTTTGTTATGGCGACGGCCGTGGTGGCGACAATCCTGCCGTTGATGCTGACTTTACAGTCTACGAGGTCATAATATGAGAAAACCCTGGAAGGGTTCATGCCGGGTGTCGTTGGAGGCTGTCCCCTCATGGCGCCGTACGACGTGAAAGGCCTCTGGTCCGGCGCTTCGCGGCCCTGGATGCCAGGTGATGTGTAAAGATAAACCCTCTTGTAGCCGGTGTCGAAGCCGATGTTCCTCACAATGTACCCTGTGTCCTTCAAAAGCTCTATGCTCGTGAAGTCCATTTCAGGGTCCACCTGAACGTTCATGGGACCTCTCAAACCCGCAAGTCTCGTCGCTGTCTCCTGCTTCGCGTGTGAAATCCTCCACTTGGGACTTTTACGTCTGTATCTTCTCACGACCGTGACGACATACCACACAATGAGCGCGACGAGAATGACGCCCACGAATATGTACATCGCTGTGTCAAGTTCCATATACATTCTCCTCTCGCGGGCGAGCCGGCACAAAGACACCCCGCCTTACTCTTCATTCATTATAAACGGAACCGTCATGAAAAATCAATATCATCTTCACGTTTTCGCGAAATGGAAAATGAAAATCTGGCATCCATGACAGGATTTTAAGTTAGGCCTCATGTTCCCGAGGCGCTAAAAGAGCAAATTTTGGGAAAGCGCGAAGTGCGACATGCGTGCGTCATTGCGTCGACGCTTTTGTTAGAAATTAACATTTTACATCCGCGCCAAAATCGAAGTAAAAGAAGTTTTAAAGTATACTTACGAAAAGTTGATCAAAAGTCCGATATGTACAAGGGTATCGGAGTGTCAACGCATTGACACTCTTTTGTTAAAACTTAACATTCCATATAAAAGACAATGAGAACAAATTGATAAAATATTATATAGTATACAAAATAAACAATAAATAAGGAGGGAACTTAGATGCCAAATGTGTCCACATAAATCCGCATAGACTCAGAAGTGAAAGCCTAGGCGGCAAAATTATTCTCCAAACTGGGACTCGACTTGTCAAGCACGATTAACATTTTTCTCAGACAATGTCTTATCCACGACGGTTTGCCTTTCAGTGTTTGGAAAAGTCAAATAACGCATAGTCATCATTTTACTTTCCCACATCATTTCATAGCGAGGCAATCAATGAAGGAATTGCCCCGTCTTTAAATTGACCGATTTTGCCAAAGAGGCTCACTTTTTAACTCTTTTCACGGATTACTTTTGGGATGATTATGTAGCCTAAGCGATAAGATGGAAAATCTTCAAATCAAAATCTACGCAGTCCGCTCGGACTTTTTTTTACGTCAATTTCATCGCTTCTTCATGTGATTAATTTTTATCGCATATGAGACATAAAACCGCGGCGAGGTCCACCTCGCCGCGATTTTTCAAGTTTAAATCAAATTCCTTGTCAAAAAAACCAAATCCATGGAAATCAAGTCTGCACGGTAACGACAATGTCCCAAATGTAACGCGAGCCCCCGTTTGTCGGGTTTTCAGGCAACTCAATGATAATTTTGATGTACCCATTCCCGTCAACCGTGATGTTGCCTTCCTCTTTCCCTTCGTAGCCCGTGTACCAGTTTATTTTCGCTGTCGCGTTTTCCGTGGATCTAATATAAAGTATTGTACCCGCATTCACAATGGCGTCGCCTGAGCTTCGCACTTGGAATTTTCCCGCTGTCGCGTCAATGCAGATGTCATAATACCAACCGCAGCAGCCACTGTATTCCATGGTGTTTTGCGTCTTGTCCCTGAATGTTATTGTCGTGTCGTCATTAATAGGCCCCACGGAAACATTCATGTACATGAAGTAAAGCGCTTGTGCGCCCGGAGCAATCGTTAGCGCCATTTTTTTGGCTGCCGTATACGTGTACGCTGTTTTGTCGTTTCCCGCCGACAACGTTTCGAGAGTCAGGATATTGCCCGCCTCGTCCGTCATAGAAACGGAGTCTTCCTGGTAAACGCCGATGCAAAGGATAGCCCCCGCGTTTAGAGTTAAGGTGATAGTCGCTCCGTTCATGTAATAATACTTGCCGTTATATCTCTCGAACGAGCCTCCCTCGGAAACATCCAGGTAAAGTTTTTCCTCATCGTCAAGATATCCGCTCGTAGTAATCTCTGTTCCGAAATTTTCGTTATAGAAATCCCAGTACGTCGATTTCGTGACGGACATATCCTTCTCTTCCGTTTTGATGTATACGGTGACAGAATTGCCTTCACTCGCCACTATATCCTCTGTGATTTCTTCTGTAAGAGCGCTGTTCTTGTAAATGGCCGCGACTTGCGTGTCGGAAAGTCTCGCATTAATCGCATCGACAAGATCTGACACACTTATTGAATCCTTGGCGTAAATCTTGGCAACATCAGCCCCGGATGTCCCCTTCACCGTTATGGTTATCAACGCCACGCTGGATGGATCCCAATCGGAGTCATATATCATTTCGCCGTTCTCTCTCGCGAAGATGTTTTCGATTGTGTAAGACGCTGCCGCCTCCTCAGTAAGAAGCGAACATGTCCCGGAAAGCGACGCCGATATCGCGCCTTCCCCCGTGTTGTTGTATTCGACGAGGTAGTTTTCATTTGGAGCGTATCCGCTCATGTCAGTGTACCTCGGATTTTTCCCGGACGAACCGTAAGCTGTCGTGGAATATCCTGCGTCAAGCGTACTGTTAATGACGGCGACATGCATGTCGCTCGAGGACCATGTGCGTCCTAGGGACACCGTCCCTTCCTCTGTGTATGCGAAGCCATCATACGGAACTTCCAATTCCCCATCGCCCTCGATGTAATAAGTCTTGAGGTCTGACGTAAAGTTGCAGCCATCAAACACGTAACCGTATGTCATGGACCCGCCCTTGACCGCTGTGACATATCCTCCGTTGGTACTACTTCCCGCGCCTATTGTGTGAATGGTGCAGTCTTTGAAGTAACAGGTCGCCGTGTTCCCGAAGATGTAATCCGTCCTGCCTTCAATGTAGCAGTGGTCATAATACTGCCTTCCGTTTTCCGCCTCCAAGGTGTCATGATAGCCGGTGAACGTCACGTTGTAGAAATGCGCTCTGTCAGCGTTGATGTACGCCGCATCCGCCTGCGTGTCGCTAGTCATAGTTTTTGCCTCATTGTAGAGGGCGTTGGTGTTCCAATAATTGCGGAACGTGATATTTGCCGCGTAGAAATCTGTGGCCTGGCTCGCCACCGTCACGGTCGCGCTCCCCACAGTGGAGTATGTTGTCGTGCCGGAAGGATCCATTACCCCGTTCATGGCGTCGTATACAATCTCCGTGACTTCGCTCTTTGTAGCAAGGTTTTGAGTTTCCGACGGGTTGAAGCCTATAAGTGACAGGTTGGGTATGTCGATGTAAACTTTCTCATTGTAGACGCCGGCTCCCACATAGATGAATTTTCTCTCCTTGTCGGTAGCTCCCATGAGTTTTATGAGTTTTATCGCGTCGTTAATGGTGGCCACGCTGATTATACCATCCTCGCCTGTCTCGTATGTCGCGTTCTCCTCCTCCCCCTCCGTGGGTGCTATGACTTCGACAGATGTGATGTCGGTCGAAGATGTTACCTCAACCACATGTATGTCATATGACGCGGTCTTTGGATTGCCTTCTGTTTGTCCCATATTCGCCGTGGCGGTCACCTGGTATGTCCCGGCGACAGAGAAATTCGCGTCGTTGCTGAACGTAAGACCGTCCTCCGACGTCATAACGAACTCTTTTGTGAGCGTGTAATTTTCTCCTTCCTCATCCTTGTATGAGCATGTCGCGTAAGCCGTCACAGCCGCGTAATCATAATTTATGCCGTCCCCGACGAGGAAGACCTTTTGAACGTTGTTGGTATAATAAATCCCACCCGTATACTCCATGGAGAAATCCGATATTGTTATTTCATCTACCGAATAAACATAGATGTAAACCGATGTGGAAAAATCCTTCGTTGTGTCAGAGCCGCCCTCATCCTTGTACGTGTAATGGTATGTTATCGTTATTTCGTTTCTTCCAACCTCGAGATTGGATGAATTGAGAGCTATTTCGACGTCCGACGTGTCAAGGGGATCCTGACGCCCGTTTTCATAGTCAAGCATGATGTTGAGTTTGAGATCATCGACGGTGACATTTCTCCCTTTAAGGAAATCGACGTTCCCCGCGGTCGCGGAAATGCCGCATGGATCCGAAACGGCGACGAACTGCTCAACTTTAAGGCTGTAAATCCTCGCTGTGTAGCTCGTCGTTATGACGTACCGTGAGGTAGTGTCTATTATTTTGTGTAAAAAGCCGCACAGTTTTTTTAAGAGAGAGGATTTTTTGGGGGCCGGGGAGGGCCTTCAGGGGGGAGGA
>JAJQAJ010000090.1 GCA_021203865.1 Clostridia bacterium | reverse complement strand
GTATAAAACCACGTTTTTATCAACTAAATATATAAGCCGTGGAGGTAAAATGTAAAAATCGGCGTAAATTTTAAGGAAACTTTTCTTTAAGTCTAAATAATAATTCGAAAGATTTAGCGGCGCGATTTCACTTTGTGGAAAATCAAAACGAAAATCCAAAGAGTAATGACTCGAATTTTAAAAATTCAAAAATCTTAAATGAAAAAAGACCAAGGGCGAAAAGAATGTGGGCGCCGAAAATAAGGCGTAAAGAAAAGCCGGAAAGATAAAATTTTTAAAAATTTCGGTTTGACGGTGGGGGCATGGCGACAGAATTCAATGTGAAAAATAACGACGCATCGCGGCGCGAAACACAAAAAAACATAACTGGCGAGAGTCTCAAATTAAATTTAGAGCGGGGCAAAATAAAATATGGGCGAAAGGGGCATTTTTCTGCCCGCGATAAGAGCAAAACATGCGTGCGATCATAAAGTTTGCTTTGGTGTGATTACCACTGAAATCCACCCGAATTTGGCGTTTTAATTAGTTTTAACTGTACTATGCGTGACGTAATTTATGTGTTTCGGTGTATTTTGCTTTAAACGCCGGCATTTCGGGACTAGTCATTTTGTTGTAAGATTTGTTGTTTTGTGATAGAATTTTTGTCATGAAAGTGTACGCCATATCGGATTTGCATCTTTCCGCGCTGTGTGACAAACCTATGGACAAGTTCGGAGAAAAATGGTCCGGTCATCTGGATAGAATAAAAAAAGACTGGCTGTCAAAAGTTACTGCGGAAGACTTGGTTCTTCTTTGCGGGGATTTAAGCTGGGGCATGACTCTTGAAGAGGCAGAAGCTGACATGCTCTCTCTTCGCTCTCTTCCGGGAAGGAAGATTTTCTGCCGCGGAAACCACGATTTTTGGTGGAGTTCGATTTCCAGGGTAAGGGCCGCCGCGCCTGACGACAGCTTTTATTTTCTCCAAAACGACTGCGTAAAGTTCGGCAGCGTCATAGTCTGCGGTTCGCGGGGTTGGTGCTGTCCCGGGGCCCAGGATTTCACCGAACATGACGAAAAGATATATCTTCGCGAGGCGGAAAGATTTTCGCTTTGCCGCGCCGCCGTGGAGAAAGTTCGGGAGGACGGTGACACACTCATTGTCATGTCCCATTTCCCGCCTTTTCCCGTCAAATACACAGAGACTCTTTTCACAAGGCTTTTTTCCGAGATGGGCGCTTCAAAGGTTGTCTTCGGACATATTCACGGCGACAATTTCTTTCCTTTAAGGTCATCTCATGACGGCATTGAATACATTCTCTCATCGTGCGACAAAATAAATTTTTCCCTAGTTGAGGTTTTGTAAGCCATTTTAGTTTACAACCACAATATGTGTTTGGTATACTTTTTGATGTTGGCACATGTCGTGTCACGATGGGGGATTTTGCACATATGCAAGGTGCGAAAGATGACCGGTTTCCGGCCGGAAATGAATACAGTTCGCTTGAATCATGCGATGCCCGCGACGCGAATCCGCGCCCAAACTGAGGCATTCGCATTTTTTTTAACCTGTCTTTTTTGGAGTCGCAATGTTAAGAAAAAAAGATCTCATAGGTCTCAAAGACACGTCGCCCGAGGAAATTGAAGAGATACTGGACACAGCCGATGAGATGAGAAAAATAGTCGATTCTAAGAGGAAGGACTCTGAGCTTCTTCGTGGCAAGACTCTCATTTCGCTCTTCTATGAAAACAGCACGCGAACGCGCACGTCTTTTGCCTTGGCTGCCGAGTATCTCGGGGCGAATGAGATAAACATGGGTGTCGCCACAAGCTCCGTCCAGAAAGGCGAAACTTTGAAGGACACGGGTCTCACGCTCAACGCCATGAACATAGATTTCATCGCCATACGCCACCAGATGGCAGGGGCGCCCGCGTTGCTTGCGAAAAACGTGTCCGCGTCGGTCATAAACGGCGGTGACGGCATGAACGAGCATCCCACGCAGGCACTCCTTGATTTTTTGACCCTTCGGAGACATTTCGGCACACTTTCCGGGCTCAAAGTCGCGATTTTGGGTGACATAAAGCATTCCCGCGTCGCGAAAAGCAATTTGTACGGCCTTAGGAAGTTCGGGTCCGAGGTTTCGATGTATTGTCCGGGGACGCTGATGCCGATGGAGATAGAAAAGATGGGTGCGAAGGTTGCGAAAAGCAGGGAGGAGGCTCTGGACGGCGCGGACGCTGTGATGGGGCTTCGAATTCAGCTTGAACGCCAGAGCGGAGGACTTTTCCCCTCGCTTTCCGAGTACAGTTCATTTTACGGCATGAAGGACGTTCTTTTGAAATATGCCAAACCCGGCGCCATAATATTGCATCCCGGCCCCGTCAACCGCGGCGTGGAGCTCACGCCCTCACTTATAGACGGTGATGAGAGCTTTATTTTGGAACAGGTGACAAACGGCGTGGCGGTGCGCATGGCGCTTTTGAAGCTTTTGGATGAGTTCAGACAGAGTCGGTAGGTTTGAGATGGATCTTTTGATTAAAAACGCCGCCGTGTTCGACGGTGACGGCTTCACGGAAGAGGACATATATATTGAAAGCGGTGACGTAAAAAAAATCGGCCCGTCTTTGAAAGCCGAAAAAGGTTGCCGCGTTCTGGACGCGAAGGGAATGATTGCCCTTCCCGGGCTCATCGACATGCATGTGCATCTCCGCGAACCGGGCTTCGAGGGGAAGGAGGACATTGAGTCCGGATCCGAGGCCGCGGTTGCAGGCGGATTCACGCAGGTATGCTGCATGCCCAACACCGACCCCGTCTGTGACAGCGCCGTGGGTGTGAGTTACATAAAATATAGACAGGCTGAGGTGGGTCTGTGCAGGATAAACCCCATAGGCGCGATAACCAAAGGTCAAAAAGGAGAGGCGCTTGCCGACATAGGAAAGATGGCGAAAGCCGGCGCGGTCGCTATATCCGATGACGGGAAATCTGTCATGAACTCCAAGATGATGCGGCTCGCGATGGAGTACGCTAGCGGCTTCGGCCTCAAATGCCTCTGCCACTGTGAGGACGCCAATCTTTCCGACGGCGGGGTGGTCAACGAGGGCTATAATTCGACTCTTTCGGGACTGAAAGGGCAGCTGCGTGCCGTTGAGGACATAATGATAGCGAGGGAGATAGCATTGTCGGAGAGTCTCGGCATTCCCACGCACATCTGCCATGTCACCACATATTCCGGTGTCGAGCTCATAAGAGAGGCGAAAAGGAGGGGAGTTCCCGTGACGGCCGAAACCTGTCCGCATTATTTCACGCTCACGGACGACGTCACGCTCGATTACAACACGAACACCAAGGTCAACCCGCCTTTGAGAGAAGAAAAGGACAGGCTCGCTGTTATAGAGGGTCTGAAAGACGGCACGATAGACTGTATAGTCACCGACCACGCTCCGCATTCCGTGAAGGACAAAGAGGTGGAGTACGACGTCGCGGCGTTCGGTTTTTCGGGACTGGAAACTAGTTTCGCTCTTTCCTACACGTACCTTGTCAAAACCGGGGTGATAACGTTTAAGAAGCTTGTTGAGCTCATGAGCTCGAATCCCGCGAAAATCCTGGGACTCAAAGGAGGCTCCATAACCTGTGGCAATCCGGGTGACATAACGCTCGTCAACGTCGACGAGAGATACACTGTGGACTCATCAAAGTTCAGATCAAAAGGAAAAAACACTCCCTTCGACGGATGGGAGGTATGGGGCAAAATCAAGGCCACGATAGTGGACGGGGACATAAAATACATGGATGAGGGCATCGAATCATGATAGACCAGCTTATCAACAAAATCATTGAACTTCAGAATCCCACGTGCGTGGGGCTTGACACCGATTTTTCATACATTCCCGAACTTCTGAGGGAAGACATTTCGACGCCCGAGGGCGCGGCCGAGGCCATCATTGAGTTCAACATGAACATCATTGACAAGATTTCGGACATAGTTCCCGCCGTCAAGGTCCAGGTCGCCTACTACGAGATGTTCGGCGTGCCCGGCATGCGCGCTTTCGACTACACGATAAATTACGCGAGAGGGAGAGGCCTTTTTGTCATCGCCGACTGCAAGCGAAACGACATAGGCTCGACCGCCGCGTGCTATTCAAGGGCGTACCTCGGTGAGACGCAGATAACTAAGGAGGTTAAAATTAACCCTTTCTGCGCCGACATGGTGACGATAAACGGGTATTTCGGCACGGACGGCATAGCGCCTTTTATCGACGACATGAAAAAATTCGACAAGGGCGGTTTCGTCCTCGTAAAAACCTCCAATCCTTCCGCCGGGGAGCTTCAGAACCTTAAACTCGAGGGCGGGGAATACGTCTATGAGCACATGGGAAGGCTCGTCGAGGATTGGGGAAAGGACCTTGTAGGTTACTACGGATATTCCGACCTCGGCGCGGTTGTGGGGGCCACGCATCCCGAGGAAGCGGGAAGGCTCAGAGAGATACTCAAAAACACGTTCTTCCTCATTCCCGGCTACGGCGCGCAGGGCGCGGACGCCGGAATGATAAAGTGCTGCTTCGATGAAAAAGGTTTGGGCGGCATTGTAAACAGTTCACGCGGGATAATATGCGCGTACCAGAAAGAGGAGTACGCCGGAATGAGCTACTCTGACGCCGCGAGGGCGGCTTGTCTCGACATGCAGCAGGACATCGTGGGTGTTCTCGGAAAAATAGGATGAACGAATACTCGGCCACAGTAAAGGCAAACATAAAGATCGCGGACGACATTTTCGCGATTACCCTGACGCTTCCCGAAGACGTCGAAATTTCAGGCGGACAGTTCGCCAATCTTTCCACGGGTTCGGACAGGCTTTTGATGAAACGTCCTCTCGGGGTCATGAAACAGGACGGAAGGGACGTCACTCTTTGCTACCGTCTCAAAGGCGAGGGAACGAAACTCATTTCCCAAAAGAGGGCGGGGGACGCGGTGGACGTTCTTTTGCCGCTCGGGAACGGTTTCAAAATTCTGCCGAAGGAAAAGGACATCGTTGTCATAGGCGGCGGCGTGGGAATTTTCCCGCTGATATCCGTCATTGCCAAAAATCCGGACAGAAGATTTCACAGCTTCATAGGGTTTAGAAACAAAGACGCGGTCTGTCTTCTCGACGAACTTCAAAAAAGCGCCGACCTTCGCGTGGTCACGGATGACGGCTCGTACGGTGAAAAAGGCAACGCCGTCGACGCGTATTTTGAAAGAATCGACGATGTCAAAGCTGATCTCATAATAGCCTGCGGACCCGCGGTGATGTTCAGGGCGCTAAAAAAGAGGCTCGCGGACAGCGGGGTCAAAACGAGATGTCTTGTCTCGCTGGAGGAGCGCATGGGCTGCGGTATAGGCGCATGCCTCGTGTGCGCGTGTCCCATGACGGACGGCACTGCCTCCAGGGTCTGCACCGACGGACCGGTTTTTGACATAAACGACGTCGTGCTTTAAATAAGATCAAGACATAATTACGTCGAAGCGGCCCGTGTAACAGGTAGGCCGTCTTCCCGATAGGTTTCGAAATGCCGGCAAAAAGGCAGATATGAGCGAAAAGGCTGCAAGATGCGCCAATCTTCAAAACGGACATACGCGCTTGAACACTTTTCAAAAGGATGCTATCATAAACTTGTAAAGTTAAGTTTTGTGCCTTGTCAAAGGCATGGTCTAAGGATGAAAAGAAGGCGGACTTATGGCGTTCACAAAAAGCGGAAAGGGGTTTTCCGGTGACTGTAATTTCAAGAGCGTTGTTTCAAAATGTTACTACGTTGACAAGACCATTTTCATAAGAGAACTGATAGATGGGTACCCCAAACATCCGGCCATGCTTTTCATGCGCCCCAGAAGGTTTGGAAAGTCGCTTGGCATTTCGATGATAAGGACTATTTTTGAGAAGACGGAGGAGGACACCTCCCTCTATTTCAAAGACCTCGACATATGGAAATGTGGAGGAAAAGTATACGTCCGAGCAGGGGAAGTATCCAGTCATATATCTTGATTTGAAGGATGTGGACATAAGCTTTTGGCAGGAAATGTCTTCATGTATAAAGTCATACATTTCTCATAGAAGAAGATGACAAAATATATAAAAGCATCATGAACGAGACAGGGAAA
>JAJQAJ010000059.1 GCA_021203865.1 Clostridia bacterium | reverse complement strand
TAACCGTTTCTGAATGGTTTTTCAGGGCGCCCCACTGACCGCATTTTATTATGCCCTTAACATAGGCGTTACAGCCGTCAAACGCCCATTCCCCGACGGTTTCCATGGATACCGGGATGACAACGCTTTCAAGGGAAATGCAGCCGGAGAACGAACATATGCGCAGCGCCTTGACGCCTTCACCCAGGATGACACTTTCAAGAGCCGTGCAGTCACTGAACGAATACGTCGACACCTCTTCCACCGAACCCGGAACGGAGACAAAAACGAGGGAGGAACATCCGCAAAATGAGTATTCGCCCAAAGACAAGACGGAGGAAAGAATCTTAGCGGACGTCAACGACGTACAGCCATATAACGCGTACGCCCCGATTTTTTCCGCGCCTTCAAGACTGTCCAGGGAGGTCACAAGGGCACCGCCGGTGTAAAGATTTCCGGCCTCCCTCAAATGATTTGACCTATACCCGTCAAAATCCATGGCGCACCACGAAGATATTGAGGCGGCGTAAACTCCTTCAAGTGAAGAACAGTCGGAAAACGCTTCCGACCCCATCGCCGTGACCGTGGAGGGCACCGTGACGGAAGTTATCGACGTGCAACCGTAAAACGTGTAAGGCGCGACGGATACAACGCCTTCGGGAATGACGAGTGAGGAAACTAGCTCGCCTCCAACATAGAGGTTCCCTGCGAACGAAAGAGGGTTCGCGGTGCTGTTCGGTAAACTTACCCCGCACCAGGACACGACATCTTCTATATACAAGGCCGAAAGATTTTTACACCCTGAAAACGCGAAAGCGCCCACCGAGGTGACGGATGAGGGAATTGTCACGCTTATAATGGACGTGCAATCATAAAAGGCGTTCGCGGTTTTTTGTCACCGCCGGAAGTGTCAATGATGTGGCCCGTCACTCCGCAATTTTTATGGCCACCCTCATTATATCGACGCGCTGAAAATTTTCAAAGATTATGACTGCATATGTCACGGCAAAGCGGCCTTCAAAGCGCCGCGACGGGGAAATACCAGGCGCCGTTCCCGCAGGGGATGAATCTTTCATTGGGACAGATGACGATCCCCGGCATGACATCCATCCCGAAACCCTCCAAAGCACGAATGTTCTTCGCGGCGCGGGGCGGTGAAAGGCTAAGTTTTATCTCAATCGGATAGAGTTTGTCGCTTTGAACGGCTATGAGGTCCGCCCCGCCGCAAATTTTTTGCGGGCGTCCGATGATTTGTATAGCGCGGTGAGTAATTTACCGAAAATCCGGCGGCATACGCCCGCTCACGAGCCCAAGCTCAGCCTGCGTGTTCGTCTCCGTCCGCATTCCAGGCTTCAATCTCGTCAAAATCCTTGTCGTCAAGATTCATCTCTATCCCAAACCGATCTTTCAAAAAATATTTCCCGCCGTCAATAAAATACATGTATTTGGAATGAGCCCTCGGACCCATGTAACGCAGATACCCGTCATTGGTCATAAGCTTGTAAAGAAACCTCTCATCATTTCCGAGCGCGTCATAGGAAACATCATTCCTGTACTTCTCGATAAGCGCGTCAACATACTTTCTGACATCTTCATCGGAAAAATTGTTTCCCGGGCCCTGGCTTCCGAGCCATTCAGTGAACCCGTCCAGAAAGGAGCTTAAACATTCGTACGCCTTCGGCCATGCGCCGTCTTCTCCCCGGCGGAGAAACGCGCGCCAGTCGTTGTTTTTATGCCTGTCCAGATGCGCCGGAAAATAAAAAGAGCTTTCGTCCCTGTAAGGGAGACTGTAATTTCCACAGAGCATCAGTCCCTGATGAAGCTTCACAAAACACTCCGGCTTCGTGTTTCTGCCGAATATCCCGAAGAGCCTAAACAACACCACGCACAGATTCTTGAACGTTTTCGGATTGGGAAGATTTTTATCGGACATTTCCGCCGCCTTGCGCAGGATGAAACCTATCTCGCCTCCGAAATACCAGACGCCGTCTCCGTCAAAAAGCTTCCAGTCAGACAGATATCCGTCGGCTTCATATATGAGCTCCTTCCACTCGGCGTCGGGAGATTTTTCATTTTCAACATAGATGAGATCAAGCTTTTCCTCCTCTTCCCACGCTTCAACGAGCATGAACGGCGATTCTTCCACGGCCTCCTCGAAAAGTTTCTTCCCAGGCTCGCTTTTCAGCGCGTTTATGAAATCCGGAATGAAATCTATGGCCTCGGAAAGTTTTTTGACCGCCCTCACGGCGCTGACGAATTTTTCGGGCGTGTCGAAATCGATGTTGCCGACAAAGTTTCCGAAAACGCGGAGAAGCTCCTTTAACCCGCTTAATGGGTAGGACGCGAAATCTCCTTCCGCGGACGAAGCGAACTTCGTGACAATGTACAAAAGATACCGCGACCTGTATTGACACAAAAGAAACTGCGGCTTGCGTTTTTTATTGTCAAAATCAAAAAATATTTCGGCGACATGACTCCTGAGTTTTTCAAGATCGGGGTCGGAAGGGGCAGCGGCGCCCACGGTTTCGCCGTAAAACCAGGAGAGAAAATTCATGAGACGGGAAAACTCGCCCGCGAACTCCTCCCTCTTTTCACTGTATGAAGTCACATCCTTCATGTCTCTTTCTATTTCGGCGGGAGTGACGCCGAGTTTTTTAAAATCGACGCCCGGGTTTTCACAGAGCATGTTGGTGTAAGCCGCGCGGAAAACGCACAAAAGCGTCCTGTCGGCGAAGGCTGACTTCTCCGACGCGCCAACCCCCACATTGCATGAAACGATGTCCCACATCGCGGAATACCACTCGTTGTCCAGTTTTTCTTTAAATACCTCGTCCACGGCCGAAATCCCCTGTTCATAGAGCTCGGCTTTGAAGCTTTCATAATCGGTGAGCTGGCGTCCCCTTGAATTCATGCGGATGTAGAGCTCGGAAGACGAGCCGTATCTGTCGTTAGAAAGGTTCAGAAACATGAAGCTCACGCAGTCCTTTTCGGTGAGATTTTCCCAGCACGTCTCCCAGCTGATAATTTTTTCTTTGCCGAACGCCACCCTCATCGTGTCCAAAACCTCCAGGCACGAATGTATCGTGGGGTCGGCCGACCACGAGGATGAAAACCAAAAGGAGTCCTCCACCGCTTTTTTGACGGAAAGGACCGCGCCCTCCCCGAACGCGCCATTCACCAAGCCAAGCCCCTCATTTACGAGCGCCCCGATGAAACGGCCGGATGACGTCCTGGTGTTATATTTGAATTTATTGAAAACCCTCTTGACGTCCTCGTCCCGCGCCGTATGGGATTCACTCATGTTGGCCCAGACACAAAGATGGAGGAGAAAGAGCGTCGTCAGCCTTTGCTGGCCGTCTATGGGGACGAAAATCTTTTTTCCGTCCTCGGAAATTTCCTCACCGTACATGAAGTTTAGGGACATCGCTGCGCCGGAAAGCGCGGAGCGCACAAGCTCCCCCACGAATTCATTCCGGATTGATTCGACGTCTCTGTCGTCCCTGCCCTGGACGTAATCTCTCTGAATGGCGGGAACGCGAATTTCGTCGTATTCAGCGAAAAGACGCCATAACGTGCATTTGCTGCCGATTTCAGTCTCCATTTTCTTCACCCGTTTTGCCTACGTCTTCAAGAATTGAAGCCAGCTCCCTCCTGTATCCTTCGGCGTCGGTTTTCTTCCAGAGAAAATATTCGCCCGTGTACGTGCTGAAGTAATTGAGAAAGGCCTTTCTCGTCATCGGAAGGACGAAGACCGAGTTCTTGTCGTTTTCTATGACCTTCATTCGCTTGATGACGTAAGGCGCGTTTTTGAAACCCTTGTTGGTGCGCTCGTCCAAAAGCACAAGATTGCCTATGCCGTGCACATCCTCGCCCGTTATCTCCTCTGGGGACGCGGGCATCTCCGACATGTCACCCAAATCTCGCGGAAATAGCTCTCTGAAAGCTTTCAGAAGATTGTTCTTGATTTCGCCGGCATCCGGCACGGCACCGCTTTCACATTCTCTGTTTATCTTTTCAAACGAGGCCTTGAATTTTTCGAGCGCGACATCGGCGTCCGTCTCTTTTCCGGCGTTTTTATAAACGTGCTTCGCGAAATCTCTGACAATCGAAAGATAGGACTTTTCATCCATGCGCGGCGCGTATTCGGTCCCTTCTTTTGTGCCGGAAAAGAAAGCGTCGGCAAAATCCTCGATGACGTCCGCGGTCGTTGGTCTTGTCTGCGGCGAGATGTGCTCTATGTTCCATCTAAGCGCTTTCTTCTCCACGCCCGCGCCGTAATAGAGTCTGAAAGGAAACCTCAGTCCTCCTTTTTTCCTGTTGCCGGCGTTCTCCCTTATGTACGGATAAATGCTGGAATAGAGAAGAAGACGCCTCACGTCATCTTTGCTGTCCTCATAGTTGAAATCGTCGAGGGACATGAGGCTTTTGTCACGTGAAAAAGTTTCATGAATGAGGCCTTGGACGTGCCTTTCCGTGACGGAAAGTTTTTCGTTCCAGCATTTATTGTAAAGATCCCGGATGAACTCAACCGCGGTTTTTCCGCGCGCGGCGACCAGAAATCCTATGTTGTGATATAGTTCGATGTCATCATACCACGTATGAAATTTGTCGTGGACCCGTTTGATGTCCTCCCAGACTTCAAGTTCGGGAAATGCCGCGCCTTTTTTTCTCAGCTCATCAAGGTGCCTTGAAACGACATGGAACGAATATCTTTCCTTGTCTTCGTCAAGGCCTTCGGCAAGTTCTCCTCGCCCGCTGACAAGACACCCCGCGTAAACATCCAGGATGTAATCTATCCTCGTCTTGCTGTCGTACGATTCGTTGCATATGAAATACCAGAAGTCGTCATTGTGAAGGTCCTGTTCCATCGCGTCCCATTCGTAGGCGATGGTGTTCGCGCGGAGCCTGTCCGGCATGTCGTCCGAAGAGTTCAGAAGCATGGCCTTGAAAAGTTCGGCGTTGGTGAGTTCTATCCTTCCTTTGTTGATTTTTCGGAAAAGACTTTTTCCGTCCTCTTCATCTGCGGAAAAATACCATATGAAACGCAGATCCTTCCTGACCGTCAAGGCGAATTTTGAAACGTTTTCAATGCTGCCTTGTCTGCCTCTTATGTTCCTTACCGAAAATTCATAGCTTTCATAAAACCAGTCCAGAATGATTTTAACGGCGTCTTCAATGAACGTGTTGTCAATGTTCCTTTTTAGCTCATATGAAATGGAGTATTTCGGTCCCTTTCCGCCGTCGCAGATGAGGTCACAGGCCCAAAGTATGAGATATAGAGACGTGAGACGCTGCTGTCCGTCCACAAGCTCATAGACAGGGGAGCCGCCATTTTCATGAGATATCCCGGCGCCATTCTCCACGTCTGTGAAAGCCTTTATCTTTTCTTTCAGAAAAGTGTTGTATTTGCCGTTTTTACTCAAAAGGTCATCGTAAAGTTTTTTGTTGCCCAAAAGCAGCGAGCCTATCGTGCCCGCATTCCCGTCAACGACTTTTTCCGCATGTTTTATGACAAGAGGATGCATGCAGTAACAGCGCCTGCACTGGGCACATTCGTTCACTTTGTAAATTTCATATATGTCATCAAGAAGCTTTCTTATTTCGACTCCGTTCCACCTGTATCCCCTCTGATAACTCGGCACAAAAAACGAATATCCGTCACGCTCCATCTCTTCAATGCTGACAAGTCTAATTTTTTGAGCGCCCGCGCTTTCATCTTTTTCCGAATTGGCGAATATGACGGAATCATCGATTTCATTGAACGGATTACCGTCAACAGTAATTTTGACTTCGCTATCCATAAATTTCCTCTTCCTCCCAAAATCTCTGGCGCCGGGCGCACATCCTGTCGGGTCAGTCGACAAGGCATCCCGTCACACTCGAATCAATGGCCGGACACCGGCCATCCCATCTCCATGTTATAAAAATAGTTTGTTATCCCAATTATGCGTAGAAAATCATAATATTGCTTTGACACCCTATAATGTGAAGCATCAAAAAATCAACATGACAATTTCGTATATTACGTAAGAACGGAGTGTCAAGTTTTGAACATAAAAAATTTTCCCCAAAAATGCAGAAATAATATTTTATTGTGGACATGAAAAATAAACGTCAAAGCAATACAAGAGAGTGTACAATAGTTTGTGTAAATTTGTTTTTTGAGCCTTGTAGAAAGTGCAC
>JAJQAJ010000035.1 GCA_021203865.1 Clostridia bacterium | reverse complement strand
AGTTCACAGACAAAATTGAGGACGCCGGGGTGACCTTCCCCGACAGGGATAAAACATCCGATTTTCCGGACATTTTCGCTCAACTCGGAAAGATAGAAGGCAGCTTCAACGTCGTAATAGATGAATACCCGTATCTCAAAAAATCGGCGAAAAGCGATTTCGTGGACAGCGTATTTCAGACGATAGTCGACACCGAACTTAAAAACATCCGGCTCTTCCTCTTAGGCTCCGACATCGGGATGATGAAATCGCTGACTACGTACGACAATGCGCTTTTCGGAAGAGCGTCACTCGTAATTGAGCTCAAAGGCTGGGGCTACAAAGAATCCTCACTCCTGTATCCCGAAATCTCCCCGTACGACAAAGTAGGGTTTTTCTCGGTGTTCGGGGGAACGCCTTACGTCAATGTCGCCATAGACCCGGGGAAAAATCTGGAAGACAACATAAAAACACTGTTCCTTGAAGAAACCGGCACGGCGCGGGTGTACGTCGACAAGCTTCTCATTACCGGGGACGCGGGCGCGAGGGAAAAACTCGAACCCCTACTTTCCGCGCTCGGAAACGGGAAATCGAAATACGGTGAACTTTTGCGGACGACAAAGGCGGGATACGACTACGTTCTGACAAACAATCTTGCCTCCGCCATAAATCTGGAACTCATAAAAAAGGTGTTTCCTATAAACAGACCCGGGGACATTAAAAAAGCGTCATACGAAATTTCGGACAACGCGCTGAGATTTTACTATGCGTTCATACACGGAAGAGAGGACAAGCTGTACACCATGGGCCCGGACGAGTTTTACCAAAGAGAAATCGCACCCTCAATAAAAGACTTTGTGTCGAGACGCTTTGAAGAGATTTGCAGGGAATACCTCAGAAAAAAAATAAGGCGCGGTGAATACAAGGACGCGTGCGGCGTGGGAACTTTTTATTTTGATGACGCCGCGGCCAAAGAAAACGGCGAATATGACGTCGCCGTGCAAAAAGAACCCATACGCGGCATTTTCGTCTACGACATATATGAGGTGAAATATCTGTCCGCTCCCCTTTCGGAGAGAAAATTAAGAAAAGAAACAGAGGACATAGAAAAAATCAAAGAACTCAAAATTCAGAACATCGGTTTTTTCTCCATAAACGGCTTTGAGGAAGGATGTGAAGGGCTCCTAATAGACGGGGATGAACTTTATAGATAGAAAAGTAGACACATGAACGAAAAAATCGAAGCTATTTTCGACAGGTTCAGAAAATCGTCACGGTGACGATGAAAGCCGAAAAAAAAGACGGCGCGTCAAAGGGGAAAAGGGCACTTTTTAAAGGATGAGAGCGAGCCACGACATATGCGGCAGTGAAGTATGGACGGGGGATACGCACAACCATAGCGTATTCTCGCCGACGCTCGCGTACATTAAATTAAAAGGCCTCATCTCCCTGGAAAGGATTCAGAAACTTAATGGCACATACCGGATGAAAAGGCCCTCTCCCACATTCTGGAAGCAAGCAGGCTCAAATAGAGCGCGTAATGAACGCATGCGTCCCCCAAAAAAGCTTTTGAGAATATCGGAAGACGAAACCGAATTTTGGCGCCTGTACGAAAAGAAAAATTCTCTCCTCACTACTAAGGAAAGAGCTCAAATCAACGCGAAAAACTTTTCCCCCTAACGCGGCCCGGGCACCCGGCGACAAGTCGGATTTTACGAATAGTTGAGTTTTACGAATAGTTGCGACCAAATAAACGAAGCGGCACATGGCCGCTTTTATTTTACGCTGAGCATCTCCCAATTCCGTATAGCGCGAGGAATATGACCGCGAGGATTATGAGCGCGACGAACATGGGGATGAGCATTTTTTTGAAGGCTGCCCAGAATGTCTTCCACTTGGAAGAGGCCGGGGTCCTCACCCTCTTAGGAGGAGGTTCTCTCTTTTCGCCCTTCCTGTTCGCGTAGGACATGTCTATTATGGTCGAGTCATCGTCGTAATATGTGACTTTGACCTTTTTGGGCTTTTCCGTGTCCTTAGGGACCTCTTCCCTCACCGGGTTAATTTTAACCTTCTTTTTGACCTTTTTCTGGCTGGACATTGCTACTCCTGAGAATAGAGATGGCACGCGCAGAAATGCCCGGGTTCGTACTCCTTGTATTTGGGCGCTATGTGGGAGCATATCTCCATCGCTTTGGGACAGCGGGTGTGGAACTTGCAGCCGAGCGGCGGATTCGCAGGAGAGGGGATGTCGCCCTTCAAAGGTATTCTCTCAATCTTATTGTCCGGGTCCGGATTGGGAACGGCGGAAAAAAGAGCGATCGTATAAGGGTGCATGGGGTTGTCGAAAATAGAATTTTTCGTCGCGAACTCAACCATGGTCCCGAGGTACATGACACCGATTTTCGTCGAAATGTATTTGACGACGGAAAGGTCATGGGATATGAAAAGGTATGTGAGGTTCCTCTCCTTTTGGAGTTTTTTGAGAAGGTTTATTATCTGAGCCTGAATGGATACGTCCAGCGCGGACACCGGCTCGTCGCACACCACAAATTTGGGGTTGACGGTGAGTGCCCTCGCTATGCAGATTCGCTGCCTCTGCCCGCCGGAAAACTCGTGCGCGTAGCGCTCGTAATAGTAATCTCTGAGCCCGCACTTGTTCATGATGTCAAGGACGTACTCTTTGACCTCGCCCTTGGGGACGATGTTATGGACCTTAACGGGTTCGGCGAGAATGTCACCCACTGTGGACCTCGGCGGAAGCGACGAATAGGGGTCCTGGAAAACTATCTGCATCTCGGTGCGAAGCGGCCTCATCTCTTTGGATTTATAGCCCGCAATGTCCGTACCGTCAAAAAAGACCTGACCCGCGGTGGGCTGGTGGAGTTTTAAAATGGCTCTCCCCATTGTGGTCTTGCCACAGCCGGACTCGCCGACAATCCCCAAAGTTTCTCCGGGATACACCTTAAAGGAGACGTCGTCGACAGCTTTGAGAGTGGAAAGAGGCTTGCCCATCATCGTCTTTTTTAAGACAAAATATTTGAAAAGGTGACGAACCTCCAAAAGAGCGTCGGGGTCGGGGGGAAGGACTTTGTCCTCCTCTATTTTTTTGTCCCTTATCTCAAACTCCTTTCTCTGCTCATCTAAATCGTCAAAGCCCTCAAACTCACCTTTGGGGGACGTGTCCTTTTCCTCGTACCGGAGGGAGGTTTCCCCCTCGTCGAGAGCTTTTTCGACATCCTCTTCGGTGACGTCCCCGGCTTCGACGTCCTTAAAATCTTCAATTGTCTCGTTTGATTTTGTCATATGAGGCTATTAGTCTTCTTTGGGGTTTTCAGCGTCGATGTCTTTATAGAGGTGGCACGCGACATAGTGTGTGGGACCCACCCTCACCATTTCGGGATAATCACCCTTACACTTGTCCACGCACTGGGAACACCTTTCCCTAAAATAACAGTAGTTAGGCATGTTCACGGGATTGGGAACATTGCCGGGGATGTTGAAAAGCTTCTCCTCATTCGATTTCATCGTGGGTTTGCTTTTTTGAAGTCCCTGCGTGTACGGATGGCACGGCTGTTTGAAGATCTCACTCGCGACGCCCTGCTCTATTATCCTTCCGGCATACATGACCACAACATAGTCCGCCATCTCCGCTATGACTCCGAGGTCATGAGTTATGAGAAGGATGGACCCGTGCATCTTCTTTCTTATTTCGGTGAAAAGCTCCAGAATCTGGGCCTGTATCGTCACATCGAGCGCTGTCGTGGGCTCGTCCGCTATGATAAGGCGAGGGTCGCACAAGAGCGCCATGGCTATCATGACCCTCTGTCTCATGCCACCGGAAAGCTCATGCGGATACGACGCGTAGACCCTCTCGGGCATTGCAATCCCAACTGTGTCAAGCATCTCTATGGAGCGCTTTTTGGCGTAAGATTTGTCGGCGTCCGGGATGTGCAGAAGCGTCACCTCGTCGAGCTGGTTTCCAATCGTGAAGACGGGGTTCAAAGAGGTCATGGGCTCCTGGAAAACCATGGACATCTCTCTTCCCCGAAGCTTGTACATTTCATTTATGGGGACTTTCGCTATGTCGACTACCTTGTCCTCTTTTTCGTATTGGCCAATGCCGTCCGCGTCGCGTTTTTGTTTGGGAACCATGACGGGTGTGCCGTCGTCATTCAGTTTGACGTTCCCCTTCTTGTCTTTCGCCTCTTCGTAAATTATGTTCCCGTCTTCGTCTCTTTCGTAAACAGGGATGTAATTTCCCTTTTCGTCCGTCTTATAGTCCCTCGCGCGGAAACGTATCGCGCCTTCGACTATCTGCCCGGAAGGACCCTGCAAAAGACGCATCGCCGACATCGCCGTCACCGACTTGCCGCAACCGGACTCACCCACGACGCCCACAGTGGAGTCTATCGGCACGGAAAAAGTCACCCCGTTCACAGCCTTGACTATGCCTTGGTCGGTGTAGAAATACGAGTGCAGGTTGTCGAACTCCAAAATGTCTCCAGGATCCTTCATCTCCGTTTCGTACACGGAGGGGTCGACTTTCTTCTTCTTCGCCTTTTCGAGCCGCTTCATCTCCGCCATGTTTTCTTTGGCGATTTTGCGAACCTCCCTCCCCGAAAGATAATGCGCTTTCGCGGAGGCTTTGGCGGTGTCGGTCTTCTTTTCTTTTTTCTCTTTTGCCATCAGCCGCTACCGCCTTTGTCGTGGATCGAGGGCGTCTCTGAGCCCGTCGCCTATGAAGTTGAAGCCGAGGACCGCGATTATTATGCATATCCCCGCCGGTCCCCACACGAGGAAATGATGCTGAAGTATGTCTGAATTTCGGGAGATGACTTCTATCATCGTCCCCCATGACGCATTAGGGATCTTCACCCCGAGTCCCAAATAGGACAGCGTTGACTCATAAAGTATCATGCTGCCGAGGCTCAGCGTCATCGACACGAGTATCTGCGGTATGACGTTTGGTATGAGGTGTTTGAATATCCTCCTCGTCGAGGAGTACCCCATCGCCTCCGCCGCTATCATGTATTCCTGTTCCCGTAGGTACAAGAGCTGCCCTCGCACCAATCGGGCCATGCCCGTCCATGAAAAGAGGGCGAGGATAAGCATTAGAAGATATATGTAGTAGGAGGTCGGTATGGCGTTACTGTCAAGCACCGTCCCTATTATCAGCATCAACGGAAGCGTGGGAAGACACATTAGAACGTCGCATATTCGCATGATGAGCATGTCCACCCATCCGCCAAAAAATCCCGCGAGTCCCCCTAAGACAATCCCCAGAACCGATATTATTATGACGGTCATGAACGACAATATGAGAGACAGTCTCCCGCCATACATGAGCCTCGCCAATATGTCCATGCCCTGCTCGTCGGTGCCGAGAGGGTGACTCGCGGACATGCCGGCAAGCGCGTTCACGCCGGGGTCTCTCACGTAAATCTGCACATAAGTTACGCCGTCTTCATTTGTGAGCTCCGTCACCGTGTATTCTCTCGCGCCGTTCCTGTCTATGTCGCTTTCTCCCCAGTTCGTGTAGAAAACGGGCCCTAAGAAACTAAAAAGAAAAAGCGCCACAATCATGACAATTCCCGCGATGGAAAGTCTGGAGCGGAAAAAACGCCTCGCGACCATTCTCGCGGGTGACATTAGCTTGACGTTTTTGTCAAGCGGCGTTTCCCCGTCGAAATCAAAATCATCGCCGAAATCATCGACGTCAGAAGAAAGCGACATCTCGTCCGGTATGGGAAACTCGTCGGTTAAGTTGTTGTCTAAGGTTTTCTCTTCGTCCATTGGTTCTCCGAAATTTTACGCGAGTTTCACCCTCGGGTCGACGACGGCGTACATCAAATCCGCCAAAAGCACGCCTATAACCGACAAAATGGCGAGGAACATGTTGTAGACCATGATGACAGGGATGTCCCCGACCTGCATGGCGTTCAGGGCATAACTCCCTATGCCGGTCAGATCGAACACGGTCTCGGTTATCATCGCCCCGGAAAAGAGGCCCGGGATGAGCCCCGCAAGGTCCGTGACGATGGGTATCATCGTGTTTCTGAACGCGTGCTTGTATATGACGTTGTGTTCTTTTAGTCCCTTCGCCCTTGCCGTCCTTATGTAGTCCGAGTTCATGACCTCGAGCATGTTCGTCCGCGTCATTCGCATTCGTCCCCCGAGGCTCAAAATCACGACGGTCAGAATTGGCAG
>JAJQAJ010000042.1 GCA_021203865.1 Clostridia bacterium | reverse complement strand
TGTTCAAACGTTTTTTCTTCATATAATTCTCCATGCCTTCCAACAAGGCACCGCTTTGCGGCGTCAGTCCGCCGGCACACAGCGCACCTTGTTTTTACCCGTTCAATTTTATTCTTTTAAGCATGAAAAGCAAATAAATGGCTGAACATAACGGCGATTCCGCCCGGGCCTCATGAAAAATTATACCATGTTTATAACTCATGAAAACACGGCCGAAGTGTTCTGAAAAGTTCGACAAAAGAAAAACGGTTGTATTTTCATGGCCCGCGAACTATAATGAACCCGAAAGACACCTCACACACGGCATGCCATGACAAACATAGAAGTTAAAAATTTAACAAAAATATACGGAGATTCCTCCAACTCGGTCACCGCGCTCGAAGACGTTTCGTTCTCGCTCGACCTCGGAGAATTCGCCGTGGTCCTCGGACCGTCCGGGAGCGGCAAGAGCACGCTTCTCAACATCCTTGGCGGAATGGACAGCGCAACATGCGGCGAGGTTTTTGTCGGCGGACGGGACATTGTAAAATACACCGAAAAGGAACTCGTCTCGTACAGAAGGAACGACATAGGGTTTGTGTTCCAGTTCTACAACCTCATGAGGAACCTTACCGCACTGGAAAACGTCTCCCTGTCCATCGCGGATGACCGAGGCATGACCGCGGCCGAGGCGCTAAGGCTGGTGGGACTTGAAAAACGGGCGAAAAAATTCCCGGCCCAGCTTTCCGGCGGAGAGCAGCAGCGCGTCGCCATCGCGAGGGCGGTCGTCAAAAATCCGAAGCTGCTTCTTTGTGACGAGCCCACGGGCGCGCTTGACTCCGCGACCGGGAAAACAATACTCTCTCTCTTACACTCTCTCGTAAGAATGAACGACAAAACCATCGTCATCGTCACACACAACGCCAAACTCGCGGACATGGCCGACAGAGTCATCCACCTTTCAGACGGACATATAGTGAGCAACGAAAAGGTGGACCGCCCCCTCTCCGTAGAGGAGATTGACTGGTGAAGGAGAGAAGGCACATAATGCGCCGGCTCACCGGCCGCGAAATACGACACAACTGGCTCCAGTTCGCTTCTATGGTGGTCATAACGCTGCTGGCAGTCACGCTTTTTTGCGGCTTTCTGGCGAACACCAGGACGCTTTCAAAGGTCGTGAACGAGTTCTACGAGGAGAACAACCTCGCGGACATCTGCGTTCAGGTGTACAATCTTACGGATGAGGAAAAGGAATACCTAAGCGGCGCATCGGACGGCGTCCAGTACAGGTTCTACACGGAAACAACGGCTAACGGCGCGGGGGCAAAACTCTACGTGGGCGGCCCATGCGACGACGAAAGCACCATATCCCACCCCATAATCACGGAGGGAGACGCGCTAGGCGCCCTTATATCGTCCTCAGCGAACAGATTTTCCATAGGTGACGAGCTCCGAATTGACATCGTCTACGAATACGGCGGGCAAAACATCGAAATCACGCTTGAAACTTATGTGTCCGGTCTCATTGATTTCGCCGAGGTGTCCTCCGACGCGTACACTTCAACCATATACATCGAAAAAGACGTGGCGGAAGCTCTTCTTGGCGAGGCGCTCACCACCTCCCTCGGCATTTCCGGGGACATGCTGGATATTCTCTTCCCGGACGGGATAGTCCCATCGCTTTACAACCAGGCGCTGTACCGCACAGACTCCGCTGACGCGCTGAAAGCCGAAATCGCGGCCCACTACGAAGAGGACGCCGCAATATCCTCAAACCTCATATTCATCTACGACCGGTCAACGATGGAACTGCCCGCGATGCTGGACAGCGAGGTATCCCAGAGCATGAAGATGGTGTACGTCTTCCCGATAATCTTTCTCATCGTGTCAGTGTTCGTCATACTGACCACCGAAAACAGAATGATACTTGACGACAGGACAGAAATCGGCACGCTCAAAGCTCTGGGGTTTTCTTCAAGGGACATACTTTTACACTACGCCTCCATGGGCTCGGTCCTCTGCCTCATAGGCGGCGTGCTCGGTGCGGTGATAGGCCCGTTCGTCATCCCGGCCGTCATGAAGTACAAATACATCATGGTCTACGGCCTCACCTTCCCCGCCCTGCCATCGATTCACGTCTGGGGGTCAATCCTCGCGATAGTAGTCATAGCCGCTCTGGCCGCCGCGATAAGCGTAGCCGTTTGCATGAGTGTGGCGCGTGAAGCCCCCGCGGAAAGCATGCGTCCCATTCCGCCGGAAGGAAGAAAACGGAGAAAAGATAGGCGCGAAGAAAATCCCGCTCCCGAGATGGCGGCCATGGCCTTGGCATCGGACACTGTGCTGGACTGTGAGACACCCGCGCCGAAAAAAGAAAAAGGCATTTCGGGAGGAAGGTTTCTCCCGATGAAGATGGCGTCGAGGAATATTCTCATAAAGCCCGTCCGCGCCCTCGTCACGGTCATAGGCATCACGGGCTGCGTCGCGCTGTGCGTGTGCGCGTTCGGCATAGGTGACACCGTCGACAACTCAATCGACCTCGAACTCGGCGGTCAGTTCACATATGACATATCGACCTCCTACACAGACGCGGATTTTGTCGAAAAAGCGTACGCGATAGACGGCGTGGAAAAAGTGGAGACGTACACCATATATTACCTCACCCTCCGCACCGCTAACGCGTCGAAAGACGTCATGGTCTACAATTTCACCGAAAACATGACCATGACCACGATAAACACCGATGGTGGCAACGTCGTCATGACAAAATCCATCGCGGACTCACTCGACCTTTCCGCCGGTGACGAAATAGTCCTCACCGGGAGCGGCCAAACCGCTTCGTTCACAATAGGCGAGGTTCTCCAGACAGCGATAACACAGGGTGTGTTCCTCCAGACCGACGAGTTCAACGGATTGTACGGCACCAGCTCGGCGTACATAAGGGTGAAGGACGGCATCGATCCCGACACGCTCATAGACGCCGTGAACGAAGCCGCCGGCACAACGCAGGCCACCTCGGTGGAAGGGTTCAGAGACTACGTGAATGACAGAATATCCTCCATATCGACGATGGAGATAACGCTCATGATTTTCGCGGTGCTCCTTTCCGTCGTCGTCGTGTACAATCTTTCCCTTCTCAACATAAAGGAAAGGACGCGCGACATCGCGACCATGAAGGTGCTCGGAATAACCTCAACGAAGATAGCCCTTTCCCTTCTCTACGAAATAATGGTCCTCACCGTGATAGGAACCATTCTGGGCCTCGCGCTGGGATTCCCCGTGACATATCTCGTCATGAGCATAAACAGCGTCGAAGTCATGAACTTCATCTATTTCGTCAAACCCGTTTCATATGTGTACGCGGCGCTCATTTCAATCGCCGCGGCCCTCATCATAAACATGCTGTTCTCGCGCTCAGTGCCCAAAATCAACATGACCGAATCTCTGAAAAGCGTGGAGTGAACAAAATGAAAGTCAAATGGTACGGAACCGCGATGGTCCTGATAGAGGACGCCGGAACCAAAATTCTCGCTGACCCCTATCTCATGCCGTACGCCAAAGTGGAAACACACATACCCGAAGAGGACGTCAGAGATCTTTCAGGCATAATCATAACCCATCCCCACTTTGACCACTTCAAAGACGTGGGAACCTTCGACGGCGGCGGGAAGGTGCCGGTGTACGTGTCCCGGAACGGCATCGCCTCGGCCGAAAGGCACGGGATGGAGACCACCGGCATGGTGGAGGTGAAACCCGGAGACGAATTTACAGTCGGAAACCTGAAACTCAAAGTGTACCAGGGACGGCACATTAGGTTCGATCTCGTGAACATAGTCCGGGTCGGACTTTCCCCGCAGACATACATGCATCTCAAAAGGGAATTCAACATACTGAAAACTCACAGGTCTTTCCCGCTCGCGCATGACACGTACATCTATGAAATACAGGGGGACGGCAAAACGGCGCTGGTGTCCGGTTCATGCGCCACGGACGAAAGCGTGGAATACCCCTCGGGAGTCGACTTCATGTCGCTCGCGTACCAGGGAAGGGCCGACCTTCCCATGCAGTCGATGAAGATCCTCACAAAGCTCGCGCCCAAAATAGTCATGCTCTCACATTTCGACGACGCATATCCTCCGGTGACAAAAGGCATGAGAACAGATAGATTCATCGCCGCGGCGAAAAAGAGTCTTCCCGACATGACCGCCATAATCCCTGAAAGAAACGTGTGGTACGACGTCTAAAAAAAAATCCCGGCAAAGTATTTCCATGCCGGGTTTTTTCACACCATTTTTAAGATTGTCAGTTTGTTTGGAGGGCGCGACTCGTTCATTCTTTCATCCATGAGTTTCGCCATGTCGGCGCCCGTCACAATTTCCCTGCCGAAAATTTCGAGCTTTATGCCGCCATTGGCGATGATGTTGAGCGCACTGCCTATATATCCGTAACCGTCCGTCACCGAGAAGATGGTTATGTCACGCTCCATGAACTCACGCATGTCAAACGACATCGGAGGCACGGTGAGACCGGCGAACACGACCGGCTTTTTTTTCGCGACCACTCTCGCGGCGTTCAGGGGATTCAGCTTGTCGGTCATGACAAACACCGCTCCGTCACAGAGGCTCCCCGATGTCGCCTCGGCCACTTTGTCCAAAAGCGTGTCGTCCTCCATGAACGCATATGTCATTTCGTGCTTTTTCGCGAACTCCAAACTCTCGGCGCTAAAATCAATGATGACGGGGATGAATTTGTGATAGTGCGCTACCACCGCCATTATCATGCCTAAAAGTCCGCCACCGAAGATTGCGACCTTGCTTCCGGGGACAAGATTCATCCTGTCAAAAGCTCTCTCCGCCATAGCCACGAATTCGATGCACACGGCGCTCGCGCTGTCTATGCAGTCGGGCAAAACGGACACGTCCTTTGGTTCGCACACGACTATGTCGCGGTAAAAGCCGTCGAAATCTCTCCCGGCTATCTGCGGGCTGAGACACTCCTCGGGCTTTCCTCTTCTGCATGCGATGCATTTGCCGCAGCCTCTCACCCCGTTCAAAAAGACCCTGCAAGGCTCCTTGTCGCTGAGCCTTATACCTGCGCAGTCCGGCCCCGCTTCGGTGACGACCCCCGTCGCGAACCTGCCGAGCGTCACGGGACACGCGGCCTCGGTCTGTCCCGAAAACAGGCTGACGTCATAATACGATAACAGCGAATGGGTCACTTTAACCTTTATTTGATTGTCGGATATGTCCGACTCGGGCTGGATTTCCTTTTCCAAAAGTCCCGGCCCCTTCAGCACCCAGTTGTCCATGCGAAAAATTATACTCCCTTGCGGGATGAAACACAAATTTATTTGACGGTCACGCTGTCATAAGGCTTTCCGTCCATGTCCTTGAACGTGAACACGCCGTCATCGTACATAATGTACGCGTGAGCGCTGCCCTCTTTGGGAAGGGCGACAGACCCGGGATTGAGGTGATAAAATCCCTCATACGCGTTCAGTGGCACGTGCGTGTGACCCGTGAGATAAACGTCCTTTTCCCCCATGGGCGGCACGTCCCTATGCCCATGCGACATGACGATGTTTATCCCGTCAGCGTAAACGTACGCATAATCGCTGTACATGGGAAAGGGAAGAACGTCCCTATCTATCTCCGCGTCACAGTTCCCGCGCACGCATATGATTTTGTCCCTGTACGCGGTGAGAAGCTCCACCACCTTTTTGGGGTCATGTCCCTCCGGAAGGTCATTCCTCGGCCCGTGGTACAGAATGTCACCCAAAAGAAGAATCTTATCAGCCTTCTCTCTTTCAAAGGCGTCCAGCATGAGTTTGCAGTATTTCGCGGACCCGTGTATGTCCGACGCTATCAAAAATTTCATGATTTTCTCCTTGGCGTTTTGCCGACGTGCTCAATCGCCGCACACCGATATACTCCCAATATACTCCTTATGCCGCATTTTTGCAAGCTCATACACCCCTTCAAAAAACCCCGGGCACGCCCGGGGTCTGATCTTTTGAATTGTCAAACCTTTTCGTCCCCGTCCGGAGCGTCATCCGGATTCAGGGCGACGGTGCCGCCGTCAAGCCCGGTTACGAGCTTTTCCTCATCGGTGCTAAGGGGAAGATCCCTGGATCTTTTCTTCATCGCCTCGTCTCTGAAATGATCCCAGACCATGAAGATAACCCAGACAGCCGGCATTCCGAGATTTGTTTCAATGAGCGAGTCGACAATCAGCGTCTTGAAGGACATGCCGTCCATCGTCATGGGCCTTATTCCGTTGATGAGCATGGCGAACTCCCAGCAGAACTGCACGGCGAAACCTATGACGAAAAGACGCAGAATTTCCCGTATCGGCCTCTTCTTGACGACGAAATAGCACGCGAGCGCGAAATAGCAGACCACCAGCGCGACCGCCATCCACCCGTGGTACGCTCCGGTGGAGCGATATGTGGTGATGGTTACGTCTCCTCCGAGTTCGGATATGGACGGCGCCATGAGCCACCACACGACTATGAAGAAGAGCACATACTTCCATAGCTTGTCCTTCGTCGTGCAGACCCACATGAACGCGAAGTTGGTTATGCCATAGCTCATCGACATCCAGAAGAGTATCCAAAAATACTGCCCTCCGGAAGCTTCTTGCCATTCCATGAGACTTTCTGACCAGATGTAGATCTCCCTCGAATGACTGGCGAGATAGAACCCGCCGTAATCGACTATGACGTATATGACCCCGCCTATGAGCGAAAATATAAGCGTTCTGTAACGCTTCTTCCAAATGAAAAACGCGAGAAGCGCCACTATGAAAATTGAATCTAAAATTATGTACAGAAGGTTGAGCTGCCTTGTCGGGGATATCGCGTCCCACGAAACTCCTTCCGGAAATCCTCTGTCACTAGCCAGTAAAAGTCCCATATTCTCTCCAAAAATTTGTGACAAACCGCTATTTTGTAATAAAATTACATGACAAATTTTAGCACCGCCATGCCTGCGTGTCAAATTTAATGCGCTAAAAAACGGAGATTAATTTTAACCTCCGTTTTCTCTTCTACACAAGTTCGATGATGGCCTCTTCCGCGGCGTCTCCTCTTCTCGCACCGAGAAGGTATATCCTCGTGTATCCGCCGCCCTGACCGGTTTCCTCGGCCCTGTGCGCGTATTTTGGCGCTATCTCATTGAAGAGTTTCTCCATGAGGGGATGCTGCACGTCCTTCGTGCGGTTTTTGAAGTCTAGCTTCTTCTCATTGAAGGCCTTGACCTCCTGGAGATCGCGAAGTTTGCCCATGAGTTCGCGGCGCACTGCGAGTTTTTCAGGGGTGTCCTTGATGGCCTTGACGGTCACTTCTTTGCCCTTGGAATCCTTTTTGACGGTTTCATACTCTATGTTCGCGTCGTAAACCTTTATTGCCTTGGTTATTATTTTCTCGACGTAGCGCTGAAGAGCTTTTGCCCTCGACGCCGTGGTCTTTATCTTTCCGTACCAGAGAAGCTCGGAAGCCTGGTTTCTGAGCATGGCCATTCTCTGTTTTGTGGGTTTTCCAAGTCTGCCCATAATGTCAATCCTCCTTCGTCGCGAGCGAAAGCCCCAACATGTGAAGTTTCTGTATCACTTCGTCGAGAGATTTCCGTCCGAGGTTCCTGCATTTCATCATGTCCTCTTCCGTTCTTTTCGTCAAATCCTCGACGGTGTGAATGCCCGCGCGCATGAGACAGTTGTAAGAACGCACGGAGAGTCCCATCTCTTCGATGGTTTTCAAAAGCATCTTTTGCGTCTTGTCGCCCTCGCTCTTCACAAGCACGTCTATGTCCTTCATTGAGTCGGAAAGATCGACGAAGAGCGATATGTGCTCCTGCATAATCTTCGCCGCGAGCGACACGATTTCTCTGGCGCTGAAAGCGCCGTTCGTCCACACCTCCAATTTGAGCTTTTCAAAGTCGGTGTTCTGCCCGACCCTCGTGCTCTCCACGGTGTAGTTCACTTTTTTCACCGGCGTGTAGATGGAATCAATGGGGATGTAGTCCACAAGCTCCGATTTTGTGTGGTCAGCACTCTTGTATCCTCTCCCGCGCCCTATCGTGATATCCATGTTTATTTTGCCGCCGGCATCGATGTAGCAGATGTGCTGATCTTTGTTTATTATTTCAATCTCCGCGTCCGGAGCTATGTCGGCGGCCGTGACCTCACAGGGACCCTCTTTGTAGAGGTTGACTATCTTCGTGTAGTCATTGTCGGTCAGCGTGGTCTTTATCGCGAGAGATTTGAGGTTGAGAATTATCTCCGTCACATCTTCCTTCACCCCGGGAATGGCGGAAAACTCATGCTTGACGTTTCCGTCCATGAACCTTATTCCCTGAGCGGCCGCTCCGGGAAGCGCGGACAGAAGTATTCTCCTGAGGCAGTTGCCTATCGTGAGACCAAAGCCCTTCTCAAGAGGTTCAACGACGATTTTCGCGTAGGAACTATCCTCGTTTTCCTCAACGTCGATTCTGGGCATGTCCATTTCAATCATATGCTTCCTCCCTATTTAGTTTCTCATTCGGTTCGGGGGCGATTATTTCGAGTACAGCTCGACTATCATGTGTTCGGAAATCTGACTGTCAATGTCGTCCCTCTGAGGCAGAGCCAGAACTTCTCCGGTGAGTTTTTCCGGATCGAACTTGAGCCACTTGGGAATGTTGCCAACCTTCATGGTTTTGATTGCCTCAAAATGCTTGTTGGAAGCTTTATTTTCTTTGACTGCTATCACGTCACCCGCCTTGACTATGTAAGACGGAATGTTCACGGGTTTGCCGTTTACGGTAAAATGTCCGTGGTTTACAAGTTGTCTCGCCTGAGCTCTGCTGGATCCCAACCCCATGCGGTAGATGACGTTGTCGAGTCTTCTCTCGAGGAGGGAGAGCATGTTCTCACCGGTGATGCCCTTCATTTTGTCGGCTTTGCGGTAATAAATGCGGAACTGTCCTTCCTGGACACCGTAAATTCTCTTGACCTTCTGCTTCTCACGAAGCTGCATGCCGTATTCGGAAACCTTTTTGCGTCCCGCGCCGTGCTGTCCGGGCGGGAGGGGTTTTCTGTCAAACGCGCACTTGGAGCTGTAACACCTGTCCCCTTTCAGGAAGAGCTTGCATCCCTCCCTTCTGCAAAGACGACATTTTGCTTCTCTGTATGTTGCCATTTTTCACCTCTTTATACTCTGCGGCGCTTGGGGGGTCTGCACCCGTTGTGCGCTATGGGGGTCACGTCCGATATCATCGTGATTTCCACGTCACAGGATGCCACCGCACGGATGGCTGCTTCCCTCCCTTGCCCGGGACCCTTCACAAACACCTCAGCAGAGCGGAGCCCGTATTCTTTCGCCGCTTTCACCGCCGCCTCGCACGCCTGCTGCGCCGCGAACGCCGTACTCTTTCTGCTGCCGCGAAAACCCAGAGCACCAGCGGAACACTGTGTGAGCGCGTTGCCCTGTTCATCGGTCACGGTCACAATCGTGTTGTTGAAGCTGGCGTGAATGTGGACCTGCCCCCTGTCTACTTTTTTTAATATTTTCTTTTTTCTTACAACTCTTTTGCTGGTTGGCACTTCAAGTTACCTCCATTCTCTTACTTTGCGCCCTTCTTCTTGGCGACCGTGCGACGGGGTCCTTTCCTCGTCCTGGCGTTTGTCTTTGTCGACTGTCCGCGGACGGGAAGTCCTTTTCTGTGTCGGATACCGCGATAGCACCCTATCTCTCTGAGTCTCTTTATGTCGAGCGACACTTTTGTCCGAAGTTCACCTTCCACGGTCACATTGTGGTCGATGTACTCACGAAGCTTCGACACTTGCTGCTCGTCGAGATCCTTGACGCGCGTGTCGGGGTTCACGCCGGTAGCGGCGAGAATCTTCTGCGACGTCTTCAGCCCTATGCCGTAAATATAGGTGAGGCCTATCTCTATGCGTTTTTCTCTGGGTAAATCTACACCGGCAATACGTGCCATACGATTTATTTCCTCCGTTAATTTTTTGATTGTCTATGTTTGCCGTCCAAGGTCGCCGCCCGTTGGAATGACCGGGCGTCCTTTAACGAGTTTTTCCCAACAGAAATCATCCCTGGCGCTGTTTGTGGTTCTTGTTTTTGGGACAGATGACCATAACCTTGCCGTGTCTTTTGATGATTTTGCAGTAATTGCACATGGGTTTTACAGAAGGTCTTACTTTCATGATACACTCCTTTAAAAACTTAAAGCATCCTCAGCCTTTGCTGCGCCACGTAATTCTGCCTTTGGTCAAATCATACGGGCTCATCTCCAGTTTGACGTTGTCACCTTCGATGATCCTTATGTAGTTCATGCGAAGTCTCCCCGAAATGTAAGCGGTTATTACGTGACCGTTGGAGAGCTGTACTTTGAATATCGCGTTAGGCAGACACTCTATGACTTTGCCTTCGGCCTCTATCACGTCGTTTTTTGACACTCGCCGTCCTCCGTTTTTCTCTTTTCTTCAAGGGCCTTTAGGGCTCTGTGGATTTCGTTGTCGCACGTCTTCGCATCCTCGTCCGGAATGGCTATTTCCTCGGGAAGGAGGCGCACATGCCTGAGATTCTTCTTTTTGGGGTTTTCCACGCCCTTCGTTTTTCCGTCAGCGACGAAAACCAATCCCGGCTCGGCCCTTAGGATGACGTAAAAGCATCCCATGTCCCTTCCCCGGAGACTGCGGCATACCCCGCCCCTCTTCGGCTCTGTAACTTTCATATGGTCAGAATGTCGTATCCGTCCTCGGTTATGGCCACCGTGTTTTCATAATGCGCCGCCGGTTTGCCGTCCGCGGTACGCACCGTCCAGCCGTCATTCCTGTCAAAGTCTACCTTGTACGTCCCCATGTTTATCATGGGTTCAATGCATATCACCATGCCGGCACGAAGCCGCATCCCGACGCCTCTTCTGCCGTAATTGAGAACCGAAGGATCTTCGTGCATTTCTCTTCCGATGCCGTGACCTGTGAGCACCCTCACGACGGAAAAACCGTTCGCCTCGGCGTGCTCCTGCACAGCCGCGCCTATGTCGAAGAGCGGAGTCCCGGGTCCGAGACCTTCAAGCGCTTTCCAGAAGCACTCTTCCGTGACCTTCACGAGTTTTTTTCTGTCCTCGGAAACATCTCCCACGAGAAAGGTTCTCGCGCTGTCACCGACGAAACCGTACTTGTCCGCGCACACGTCAACCGACACTATGTCACCGTCCTCTATCACGCGGTCCCCCGGTATGCCGTGAACGACAACCTCGTTCACCGAAATGCATGACGCGGCGGGATAGCCTTCATACCCGAGACAAGTGGGATTGGCTCCACATGTCAAGATGTACTTGTGGATGAGGGCGTCAAGCTCCCTCGTGGTCATTCCCGGACGCAGGTTCTCACCCGCGTACTCAATCGAATCGCGCACTATCCCGCACACTTTTCTCATGACCTCAATTTCTTCCGGGGTTTTTAGGTGTACCATTTCCCTGGGCATTTTTCGCACTTTTATCATTCCAGTTCGAGAAGACAGGCTTTAATTTTCTGATAGACCTCGTCGGGGCCCAGATCACCGCAAGCTATTTTTCTGAGTTTACCCTGGTCACCGTAATATCTCTCCAGATACGCGGTCTGGGAAAAATATGTGTCAAGTCTGCTTTCCACAGTCTTCGGATTGTCATCATCTCTTTGATAGAGTTCACCGCCGCAGCCGGGACAGACAGTCACGCCATCGAGCATGCTTATGTGATAACTTTCACCGCAATTTTTGCAAACTCGCCTTCCGCATATTCTGTCCATGAGACAGTCCACCGCGACGTCTATGTCTATACACGCGTCAACCTTGGAGAACTTGTCGAGCTCCTGGGCCTGGAACATGTTGCGGGGAAACCCGTCGAGCATGTATCCGCGTTTTTTGACGTCATCTTGGGCAAGTCTGTCCCTGACGAGATCGCAAGTCACACTGTCCGGCACGAGCCTACCTTCATCCATGTATTTTTTTGCCATGAGTCCGAGCTCGGTGCCGCTCCTCATGTTCTCACGGAATATGTCGCCCGTGGAGATGTGGATGAGACCGAAATTCTTCTTTATGAAGCTCGCCTGCGTGCCCTTCCCGGCTCCGGGAGCCCCCAAAAGCACTATGTTCATGTTTGCCTCCCGCCTTATTTCAGGAACCCCTTGTAGTTTTTCATCATGAGCTGAGATTCGAGCTGTTTGTTGATTTCCATGGCGACAGAAACGACTATGAGGATTCCGGTCGTCGACCAGACGCTTAGAAGCGTCAGATCCGACATGCCGAGGCCCGTCAAGATGATTCCGAGAATTGACGGAACCAAAGCCACGAGGGTAAGATATATCGCTCCGAAGAGTGTTATTCTGTTGTTTATCTTGCGTAGATAATCGGCAGTCGGCCGTCCGGGCCTGATTCCCTGTATGAATCCGCCGTTTTGCTGAATGGTCTTCGCCACATCGTCGGGGTTGAACTGCATCCCCGCGTAGAAGAACGCGAAAGCGAAAATCAGAAGACAGAGGGTCACCATGTATATCAGCTGGCCGTACCAGTAAGGGGAAGACCCCGAGAACCAGTTCGTGCACCCGGTGTCAAACTTTGACCCCGGCCAGAAGAGGCTGGCGAGCATTGAGGGGAAGGATATGATGGCGAACGCGAAGATTAGAGGCATGACGCCAGACCCGGAAATCTTTATGGGTATCTTTGACGATTGTCCCCCGTACATTTTCCGGCCCTTCACCTGTTTCGCGTACTGCACGGGTATGTCCCTCTCCGATAAGTCGACCGTGACAATCGCGGTGAATTCGAGAAGTGTCAGGATGATGAAACCGAATATTTCCCACAGGACATTTGGGCTTCCGGTGAACGCCTCCACGAATTTGTCCAAAAGCGTGAGCCCGGCGGTTGAAAGGATGCCTATGAATATAATCATGGATATGCCGTTGCTTACCCCGTACTCGGTTATCCTTTCGCCTATCCACATGACGAGCATGGCACCCGCAGTGTAGACGACGCAGAGGAATATGCCGGCCACCCATTTGGCCGCGGTGGTTCCCCACAGTGCCTCACCGAAAAACGAGAGCTTTATGGCGACATCCGTCGTGTCGGAGCTCCAAAGTCCGCCATAGTTTATGATGATGCCTATCGCCTGCGCGAGCGCGAGGGCGATGGTCACGTAACGCGTTATCTGCGCTATCTTTTTTCTGCCCTCTTCACCTTGTTTGGAAAGCCTTTCCAGCGCGGGAATCGCAACCGTGAGCAGCTGAATGATTATGGACGCGTTAATGTACGGGCTGATTCCCAGGGCGAAAAGCGTGGCGTTGGCGAGCGAGCCGCCTGTTATGGAGCTCATGAGGGATAAGAAACTGTTGTCCCCCACGGCCGTACTGAACTCCGTCGAGCTTATGCCGGGAATCGGGATGTAACACCCGACTCTGAATAACAAGAGAAGAAGCAGGGTTATCCAGATCTTCTTTCGTATCCCCTTGTCCTTAAAACAATTTTTTATTGTTTCAAACATTGTTAGTCTCCTGCGTCCGGTCCCCTCCCGGGAACCTCACGGTGCGGTTATTGTTTTTCCTGTGTGTCGCCGCCGTCCCGCGAAGCCAGATATTCGTCAAGCGTGAGCTTGTATTTGAGATTCTCTCTGATGTATTTGTTCTTCCCGGGAATCACCTCGGCTTTTCCGCCGGCCTTCTCTATGATGTCTTTAGCGCTTTCCGTGAATTTCAGGGCTCTGACGGTTATGGCATTTTTGAGTTCGCCGTTCCCGAGCACTTTGAGTCCGATGTTTCCGGGAACCTTTTTAGCAAGTCCGTGTTCAACGACGTAGTCATAGTCTACTACCGTGCCCGCGGGAACTTCCGCCAGCTGACCTATGTTTATGGTCATGTAAATCACACGCCATTTGTTGTTGAATCCGCGTTTGGGGATACGCCTGTCGAGAGGCATCTGGCCGCCTTCGAATCCGGGACGGACGTGTCCGCCCGAACGGGCCTTCTGACCTTTATGCCCGCGTCCCGCGGTTTTGCCGACGCCGGAACCTATGCCTCTTCCCACTCTCTTCGTTCTGTGGGTGGAGCCGTCCGCGGGAGACAGGGTGTCCGCCCCCATTATCTCTCTCTCTTCACTGTCAGCCATTTTCCACCTCTTCCACCTTCACGAGATAGTCCACTTTCTTTAGGGCTCCCCTCAAAGAGGGCGTGTCCTCGAAGACTTTCGTCGAATTTATTTTGCGAAGCCCGAGCGCCTCGACCGTCTTTTTAATGGTCTCCCTCTCGTTGGCTATGCTTTTCACCAATGTCACTTTTACCACGGTCCGCCTCCTCTCAGCACAGGTCCTCGACGTTCTTGCCGCGGAGCCTTGCCACTTCTTCGGGGGACTCGAGCTGCGACAAACCCTGGACAGCCGCCTTTACGCAGTTGATGTGGTTTGTCGAACCTACGGACTTTGTTCGTATGTCGCTGATGCCAACGGCCTCCATGACCGCACGAACGGGGCCGCCTGCTATGACACCGGTACCTTCCTGGGCGGGGATCAGAAGCACCCTGCCTTTGCTGTACACACCGGTCACCATGTGCGGAATGCTCGTTCCGGCGAGATTGACATGAATCATGCTCTTTTTTGCCTTGGCGGTGGCTTTGTCAATCGCCTCGGGAACTTCTTTGCTCTTCCCCATGCCGTAGCCCACATGTCCCTTTCCGTCACCGACAACGACAAGGGCTGCGAAACGCATCTTACGTCCGCCTTTCACGGTCTTGGAAATTCTGTTGACCTGTATGAGTTTTCTTATGAGTCCGTCGTCCTCGTTGTTGCGGGCGGGTCTGGGGCCTTTCCTGACGGGCCTGTCTTTCTTATCTTCCATAAAGCAAACTCCTTAGAATTTAAGTCCGGCTTCTCTCGCGCCGTCCGCCACCGCTTTGACGCGGCCCGTGTAGAGATATCCGCCTCTGTCGAACACGGCTTCTCCTATCCCTTTCTTTAAGGCCCTTTCACCAACAGTCTTTCCGACTATCTTTGACGCCTCGGTCTTCGTCTTGCCGGCGATTTCCGCCTTGACGGACTTTTCCATCGTGGACGCTGAAACGAGCGTGTGCCCTTCCACGTCGTCTATGAGCTGAACATAGATGTGGTTGAGCGACCTGTACACGCTGATGCGGGGAGCCGTCGCGGTGCCGGAGACCTTCTTCCTGACCCTGACGTGACGATGTTTTCTCTCTTCGTTTTTGTCTTTTTTGTTGTACATTTTTATCTCCTCAGTAAAGACAAGCACATTTCCTTCCGGGCAGACCCGGCCGCGACGCGCGCGTCCGGAAATCACTTCTTGCCTTTGGCTCCCGTTTTGCCCTCTTTACGCTGGATTTGCTCGTCTTCGTATGAGATTCCGAATCCGTGGTAAGGCTCGGGTTTTCTAACTTTCCTTATATCCGAGGCGGTCTGACCCACGACAACTTTGTCTATGCCGGACACTTTTATGAGCTGGGGATTCTCGCACTCGATTTTGATGCCCTGGGGGGCTTCAAAGACCACCGGATGGGAATACCCGACGTGAAGAGTGAGCTTGTTACCCGCGGCCTCCGCCTTCCAGCCCATCCCGGCGATTTTAAGCTTCTTCTCAAACCCGGCCGTGACACCCGTCACCATGTTGCTGACGAGAGCGCGGTATAGTCCGTGAAGAGCCATGTCCTCTTTCGTGTTCTGGGTCTTGACGACACGGCACTCGGCGCCGTCGACCACAATGTCAATGTGACCGGTTATTTGTTGCGAAAGCTGGCCCTTAGGTCCCTTGACCGTGCACACGCCGTCTTTGAAATCAACGGTTACGCCCGCGGGCAAGGCTATCGGCATCTTGCCTATTCTGGATATCTTCTCTGTCTTTGCCATGCCTCTCCTCCTCACCAAATGTAGCAGAGAACCTCTCCACCCACATTCGCGGCTCTCGCGTTGCGGTCGGTCATTATGCCCTTGTTCGTGGAAAGAATGGCTATTCCGAGTCCGTTAAGCACCTTGGGCATGTTTTCAACCCCGGAATATGTGCGGAGCCCGGGTTTCGACACCCTCTTTAGTCCGCTTATGACGTTCTTGCCGTCGACATATTTGAGCGTGATTATCATCGTGCGGAATATGCCGTCCTGGACGTATTTGACGTTTTTGACGAAGCCTTCCTCAAGCAGGATGTCGGCAATGGCCTTTTTCATGTTCGACACGGGCACCTCGACGGTTTCCTTCTTCGCCGTGATGGCGTTACGGATGCGCGTGAGCATATCTGCGATGGGATCTGTCATTTCGTTCCTCCTACCAGCTTGCCTTTCTTACTCCGGGAATCTCCCCTTTGTAGGCAAGGTTTCTGAAACAGATACGGCAGACGCCGTATTTGCGAAGCACCGCGTGCGGCCTTCCGCAGATACTGCATCTCGTGTAAGCCCTCGTCGAATATTTGGGAGGCCTTTGCTGCTTGTTTATCATTGCTTTCTTTGCCATAACTCACTCCTTACTTTTTGAAGGGCATCCCGAGCGCCCTCAAAAGCTCTCTGCCTTCCTCGTCACTTTTAGCGCTGGTCACGAAACACACGTCCATGCCGCGGATTTTTTCAACCTGGTCATACTGGATTTCGGGGAACATAAGCTGCTCCTTCAACCCTATCGCGTAATTTCCGTTGCCGTCGAAACTGTCGGGGTCAAGTCCTCGAAAGTCTCTCACCCGCGGAAGCGCGATGGAAATCAGCTTGTCGTAGAACTCGTACATCCTCTTGCCGCGGAGCGTGACCTTTATGCCAACCACCATCCCCGTGCGGAGTTTGAAGTTCGCGACCGACTTTCTCGCCCTGGTGAGGACGGGCTGCTGGCCCGATATGAGCTTTATTTCGTTCGTGGCCATCTGTATGGCTTTTGCGTTGTCCTTTATGTCGCCGAGCCCCGTGTTGATGACAATTTTATCCAGCCTCGGAACCTGCATTATGTTTTTGTATCCGAATTTTTTCATGAGAGCGGGCACGACCTCGTTCTTGTACGCCTCCTGCACCCTGTTCGGATCTTTCGTGACGTTGGCCTTTGTCACGACGCCGGTCGAGACTTTCTGAGGGGCTTCGACGGGCTTTATGGCTTTGCCCTGTTGTTTTATGGCGGGCTTTTTCGATTGCTGTTTCTTTTTATCTGCCATCTTCGTCACTCCTTCTCATCATCGGACGCCGTCTCAGGTTCGGCTTCCGCCTCCGCCCCGACGCCGACGTCAAGCTCCGCCTTTGATTCTTCCACAAGGGTGCTTTCCTCAGCCTCGGCTTCGCTTGCCGCTTTTCTCGCTCTCTTTCTCACACGCCTCTTTGTCTCGGTCTCTTCCGCCTCTTTTGCCGCCTTTTTGGAATATCCCTTGTCGAGCACCGCGCCGCATTTCCTGCAGACCCGGACTTTTTCCTTCCCGGTCGTGTCATATTTGACCCTAACGGGCATGCCGCACTCCGGACAGATGACCATGACGTTGGACGCGTCGATGGGGCCTTCCTTCTCGATTATCCTTGAGATGTCGTTCGCCCTGCGCGCCTTCTGCGTCTTCTTCTGGAGGTTGACTCCCTCGACGATTATCTTGCCGGTCTTGGCCTTCGTGGCGGTTACGCGGCCTTTCACACCCGCGTACTTGCCGGTTATGACCAGCACCGTGTCGTTTAACTTTACGTTCATCTCACACTCCTAATTATAACACCTCGGGGGCAAGCGAGATTATCTTCATGTAGTTCTTCTCTCGAAGCTCCCTCGCGATCGGTCCAAAGATACGCGTGCCTTTCGGCTCCTTGTTGTTGTTTATTATGACCGCGGCGTTGTCGTCGAAGCGGATGTACGTGCCGTCGGCGCGTCTCACACCCTTTTTGGTCCTGACTATGACCGCGCGGACGACTTCCTTCTTTTTTACCGCGCCGCCGGGAGCGGCTGATTTTACGGAGCACACGACGACGTCGCCTATGTTGCCGGTCTTGTGGAACGAACCGCCAAGAACCTTTATGCACATGAGCTCCTTGGCGCCACTGTTGTCGGCGACTTTAAGCCTTGTCTGAGCTTGTATCATATAAATTCTCCTGAAAGTTTGTGTCTGGCTTTTTTCGGAAGATTCCTTCCTGAATTTATGCTTTGAACTTACATCGCTCCGGACAGAGGAGCGCCCGCACGTCCGGCATCGGCCGGGGCAGAACGTTCATGCCCGTTTGACTTCCATTATTTGGCTTTTTCTATTATCTCCGCGACCCTCCAGTACTTGTCCTTGGAGAGTTTTCTCGTTTCGACTATTCTCACCTTGTCACCGACGCCGCATTCGTTGTTCTCGTCGTGAGCCTTGAACCTCGTCGTCTTGTTGACTATCTTTTTGTAAATGGGATGAGGGCTGCGGATGGTGACCGCCACGATGACGGTCTTGTCCATTTTGTCAGAAACCACCATTCCAACTCTTTCCTTTCTGTGGGTTGTTCTCTCTTCTGCCATGCTCTCTCTCCTTATGCCCTGTTCTGCCTGGAACGGATGACCGTGTTGACTCTGGCTATGTCTTTTTTGACAAGGTTTATGCGCATCGGATTGTCGAGCTGGCCGCTCGCGTGGCGAAAGCGCAGGTTGAACAGCTCGGTTTTCAAGTCGGCGAGCGTTTCTTTGAGCTGCTCGTCACTCAAATTCACTATTTCTTTAGCCTTCATTATTCTACAACCCCCTCCTCGCCTTTTTTGACGAACTTGCACTTTATGGGGAGTTTGTGGGCCGCGAGCCTCATCGCTTCACGCGCCTGCTCTTCGGTGACCCCCGCCATCTCAAACATGACCCTGCCGGGTTTGACGACGGCGACCCAGTAATCAACGGAGCCTTTTCCGGAACCCATGCGGGTCTCGGCGGGTTTCTTGGTTATGGGTTTGCTGGGGAATATGTCTATCCACACCTTGCCGCCACGCCTTACCGACCTTGTCATGGCGATACGCGCGGCCTCTATCTGCCTGGACGTTATCCACGAGCATTCAAGGGCGACAAGACCGTACTCACCGTAAGCGATCTTGTTCCCGCGATGGGCCGAGCCCTTCATTCTGCCGCGGTGGACCATTCTTCTCTTAACTCTTTTCGGCATTAACATGATTTACTCTTCGCCTCCGTCAGATATCATGAGCTTCTTTCCGCTCCTTTGCAGAATCTCGCCCTTGTAGATCCAGCACTTCACGCCGAGCACGCCGAACGTCGTGTGCGCTTCCGCGAAGCCGTAATCTATGTCGGCGCGGATGGTCTGGAGGGGAATTGACCCTTCGTGATAACTCTCTTTGCCTGAAATCTCACGTCCGTCGAGACGGCCCTTGACCATGATTTTTACGCCTTTAACGCCGCTCTTGACGACTTTTGAAAGCTGAGCCTTCATGGCCCTCCTGTAAGACACACGCTTTTCGAGCTGAGCTGCCACCGCCTCCGCCACGAGCTGCGCGTCTTGGTCGACCTTGTCTATCTTTTTGACGTTGACGATGATCACCTTGCCGTTCGTTATCTTCGCGAGATTTTTCTTTATGACGTCTATCTCCGCTCCGCCCTTGCCTATGAGCTGTCCGGGACGCCCGGTGTAGATGCCGATCTCCACTTTGTTCGCGGCTCTCACAATGGTGATGCTGCTTATGGCGGAGTCAAAATAATTCTTTTTTAAGAAGGTGCGGATGTCGTAGTCTTCCTTTATGAGCTTAGCGAATTCCGGGCCCTCAGCGTACCACTGCGTGGACCAGGGCATCGTTATGCCTACTCTGTAACCGTGAGGATTAACTTTCTGTCCCATATTTTACTCCTTAACCTTCTCAAAACTTCTTGGCGACGTCCAAAATGACGGTTATGTGGCACGATCTTTTCAATATCGCGTGGGCTCTGCCCTTCGAAACCGGACGAATTCTCTTCATGTGCGGGCCGCCGTCAACATACGCCTCGGCGACGTAGAGGTCACTCCTATCCATTCCGAGGTTGTTCTCCGCGTTGGCCGCCGCGGACATGAGCACTTTTTTGACGTCAGCCGCGCATATCTTTTTGCAGTACGTGAGAATGCCTTCCGCCTCCTCAAAACTTTTGCCTCTTATGAGGTCGACGACCGTCCTCACTTTGTAGGGCGACATCCTCACATATCTCGCGACAGCGCGGGGCCTCGTGTCCTTTTTCTCTGCCCTCGCCTCAGCTTTTTCTCTGGTATTCTTTGCCATATCTCAACTTCCTCATCTCTTGCCCTTCGCGGTCTTCGCCGCGTGGCCCCTGAACGTTCTGGTGGGCGAGAACTCGCCGAGCTTGCATCCGACCATGTCCTCCGTTATGTAAACGGGAACGTGTTTCTTCCCGTCATAAACGGCGATCGTGTGTCCGACCATTTCCGGGAAAATGGTAGATGCGCGGGACCAGGTCTTTATGACCTTCTTTTCCCCGGTCGCGTTCATTTGCTCTATCCTCGACATCAGGCGCTCTTCGCAGTAAGGGCCTTTTTTAACGCTTCTAGACATCTACTTATCCTCCGTCAGTTTATCCTCTTCACGATGAATTTGGAAGTGGGATTCTTCTTCTTTCTGGTCTTGTATCCGAGGGCGGGCCTTCCCCAGGGGGTCTGGGGTCCGGGGTGTCCTATGGGATGCTTGCCTTCACCGCCTCCGTGAGGGTGATCACAGGGGTTCATCGCCGAGCCTCTGACCGTCGGACGGATTCCGAGATACCTCGATTTCCCGGCCTTGCCCACGCGGATTATTTCATGGTCGAGGTTGCCGACCTGACCTACCGTCGCCCTGCATTTCAGGTTTATGTACCTCATCTCTCCGGACGGCATCCTAATGGTCGCGTAATCGCCTTCCTTAGCCATTATTTGCGCACTCATCCCGGCGGCTCTCGCTATCTGCGCGCCCCTTCCGGGCTGCATCTCAATCGCGTGGATGACCGTGCCCACGGGGATGGAGGAGAGCGGGAGCGCGTTGCCGGCTTTTATGTCGACGTCCTTGCCCGACACGACCTTGTCGCCCACTTTGAGCCCGAGTGGCGCGAGGATGTATCTCTTCTCACCGTCCGCATAGCTCAGGAGCGCTATCCTCGCCGAGCGGTTGGGGTCATACTGGATGGCCTTGACTGTGGCGGGAATGTCGTCCTTATCGCGCTTGAAATCTATTATCCTGTACTTTCTCTTGCATCCGCCGCCGCGGTGACGGACGGAAATTTTGCCCTGGTTGTTTCTGCCGGCCTGCTTGCGGAGATCATGCAGAAGACTCCTTTCCGGCGTCTGGTCGCCGTCGAGCTCGTCACAGGCGCTGACCGTCATGAGACGGCGCGCGGGCGACGTGGGGTTGTATCTTTTGATTGCCATAATGCCTCCTTGTCACGACAGCGAGTTGAAGAACTCTATGGGTTTCGAATTTTCTTTAAGCTGCACGACGGCCTTTTTGTAACTCGACGTGTATCCCATTGTTCTTCCCTGACGCTTCAGCTTTCCCTTGCAGTTGAGAGTGTTCACGCTCTTCACCTCAACGGAAAAGAGCTCCTCCACCGCTTGTTTTATCTGTATTTTGTTCGCCGACTTAGCGACGATGAACGTATACTTCATTCCGGCGATGCCGTCGTAGCCCTTCTCAGTGAGAAGCGGCTTCAGAATAATGTCTTCGGCTCTCATTCTCCGTAAACCTCCTCCAGCACTTTGACCGCGCCGCGTGTCAGCACGATTTTCTCGTTGGTGACCACCTCGTACGTGGATATTTGGGCCACGGGAAGGGTATTCATGTTCTGGATGTTCCTCGCGGCCAGAATGACCTTCATGTCATCCGTGTCCATGACTATGAGCGATGTCTTGTCAAGACCGAGGTTCTTTTTGAACTCAGCCATCTCCTTCGTCTTGCCTTCCTTCACGGCAAGGTCGTCGACAACCATGAGAAGCCCTTCCGAAACCTTTTTGGAGAGCGCGGAAAGAAGTGCACCCCTTTTGGCCTTTTTGTTCATGTCCTTGGAAAAATCTCTCGCCTTGGGTGCGAAAACGACGCCGCCTTTTCTCCACTGCGGAGCGCGGATGGATCCTTGACGGGCCCTGCCGGTTCCTTTCTGTCTCCATGGTTTCCTCCCGCCGCCGCGGACTTCCGACCTCGTGAGCGTACCTTTCGTCCCCTGTCTTTCGTTGGCGAGCCTCGTCACCACCGCCTGGTGGATGAGGGGTTCGTTATATTCGACACCGAAAACCTTGTCACTGAGTTCCATCGTGCCAGTCTTCGTGCCTTCCATATTATATACATCAACGCTGGGCATTTCTTTCTCCTCCTCTCTTATTTGCGGGCCTTTATCGCCTCAGTTATGGTGACTATGGCGCCGTCCGGCCCGGGCAGGGAACCTTTTATGAGCAGGAAATTCCTGTCCGCGTCAACCCTAACGACCTCAAGGTTCTGGACCGTCACCTTTTCGCAGCCGTAATGGCCGGGGAGACGCTTGTTTTTGAAGACCCTCGACGGAGAGCTGTTCGCGCCCATCGAACCGGGTTCTCTGTGTACGGCACTGACGCCGTGCGTCATCTTTAGTCTGTGCTGGTTCCATCTTTTGATGACGCCGGTGAAACCGTGACCCTTGCTGACTCCGTGGACGTCAACTTTGTCGCTGGCTTTGAAAACGTCAGCCTTAAGCACGTCGCCCACTTTATAGGTGTCGGTCTTGTCGAGTCTGAACTCTCTCAGCACCTTGCAGGGAGCGACTCCGGCTTTTTTGAACTGTCCTAGGTCGGGTTTGTTCAGTTTTCTCTCCGCCGTCTCGGAAAAACCGAGTTTGAGAGCGGCGTAGCCGTCCTTCTCCACGGTCTTGATCTGAACGACGGGGCAGGGACCGGCCTCCACTACCGTCACGGGAATGACCTTCCCCTCGGGTGTGAAAACCTGTGTCATGCCGACTTTGCGTCCGATGATTGCTTTATTCACGATAAAGATCCTCCTAAAAACATCTTTTACGGATACCATACCCGCCCGATGGCGCGCATAGAGTATCGTACGATATGTTTTTTTACAATGATTTACAGTTTTATTTTGATGTCCACTCCGGCGGGAAGGTGAACGGTGTCGAGAAGACGGGCGTTGGGGCTGTATATGTCGATTATCCTCTTATACGTCCTCTGCTCGAACTGTTCGCGGGAATCCTTGTGCTTATGGGGTGAACGAAGGATGGTGACCACCTCGCGGTGCGTGGGAAGGGGTATGGGTCCTGAAATTTTGGCCCCGCTCTTTTTCATCGTCTCCACGATTCTGGAAGCGGCGAGATCGACGAGCTCATGGTCGTACGCGGAAAGTCTTATCCTTATTTTTTGTCCTGCCATTTTTTTAACTCCTTGAGAAATACCTAACAATTTTGACGTGCCGTCAACTTAACCGTGTGTATCGCGGCCCCCGATTAAAAAAACCAATTGGATTTGGTTTCGCGCGGGCGCGGTTAGTCGCAAAGATCTCATGTCTTCACATTTGTCGGCGTAAATTATCTTCCGCCCGAGCCATAAGGCGGTTTAAAGTAACTTCACGCGTCATCCCATACACACGCAATAAACACGCATGGTCTATTATAAATAAGGGAAATTTTTCTGTCAAACGAATATTCACGCGAATTTCATAAAAAAATCCGGTCTCCCGGGCGTCCCGTGAAACATTCCGAATACTTTTTTCGCGACCCCGGCCAACAGCTTGTGGCGCCGCCCCGCCGCCTCTCACAACATGTGGACGACGCGCGAACCCGCCCGTGAAACTACCCTTCCGACGCCGAAAAATGTTTGAAACTCACAAAAATCACTCGGTTTTTGTGAAAAAAATTTCCCCCACGCTTTCGGCGCATCAAAAACTCCGGAAGGGAAATCCCTCCGGAAATTTTTTGCTGTGGTTAATTTTAACCTCGCGAAAGTTAATTCCAACGTGTGACCGTACTTTCTCTCCGGGACATATCCCCCGTCCGTGCAATACAGTTAGAATTTAAAAAACTCATCCCCGTAGCGGATTCAATTCTCCGCGCATCCCCGATATTCAAATTCCTCCCGGAACGCCTGCTCGCTGCCGTGTCCGCGTCAAGGCGTTCCGGCCCGTGCGAAACCCCTTAATCCTTTACTTTTTTGACTACCACCCTCTGTCCGCAAAAGGCTATTCCGTATTTGTCTATTCTTTCGACGCCTTTCTCTTTGAGATTGACGTCATATCTTTGCTCCTCTATCTGTTTCAGAGCGTGGTCCGCGGCCGCGCCGAGCTCGCTCGTCTTCTTCCTCCATTCGGTCTCGATTATGATTCCTGGAAGGCCTCGGTTTACATTTTTAGGGGTGAGCTCGATGTCGTAGAGCCCGTAGCCCGCTTTTCCGTTGGACCTGAAAATGTAGAGGTTCGACATGTGGAAAAGAACGCCCACCATGATGCACTGGTACGAGTTTTCATAAATCGTGTCGAGGAAGCTCGCCTCCCGGCACAAAGAGTCGGAAAGAAGCCTTTCAAGCCTTCCCGCGTCGCTTTCCATGAGCGCCTCACGTATCCTGTCCGCGTCGCTGCTCGATTCGGGCCACACGTTCTCCATGATCTCTTTTTTGAAAAGCTTCTTTATCTCTTTGTTGACCAAAACCAGCGTGTACCTGTCTCCTTTTTTTGAGAGCGCCTTGAGATATCCCGTCGAAAGCAATAGGCTGAAGACGTTCTCAGGTTTGTTTTTAAGGTCGGCGTACGACACGTCCTCGTCGACCGGCACGGATATTTTCTTGCCGAGAGAAAGATTGAGAATGTCTTCGCTGACAGCCTCGTTCGTGACTTTGAGCATCTCCTTTACCACGGAGTCCGTGGTAGAATGCGACCAGTAAGTCTCCGGGGTGAAGTCTTCCATGATGTATCTTCCGACAGACCAGGGATTGAATATCTCCGTCTCACCGAACCTGTATCCGTCGTACATGTCACAAACTTCCTTCTCTTTTTCCGGATGCCCGAAATCATCCAGAATTTTTTTGACCTCATCTTTTATGAACCCGAAATACTGGCTGTATTTTTTACTTAAAACCGAATACACGCCAAGATTGTTGAGTCCCGTGTATATGCCGGATTTGGCGACGCGCATCGCCCCCGTTATGACGGCGAAGTGCAGATTCTTGTTGCTCTTCAAACCCGCGGAGAAAAAGTCCCTGAAGAACCCTGTCATTTCAGCATAATATTTATGTTCGTAGGCGTTCTGAATGGGCACGTCGTATTCGTCGATGAGGATTATGGGCTTGACCCCGTGATGGGAGTAAAGCATCCTGGACAAAGTGAGAAGCGAATCCTCAATCTCGTCCCTCGTCGCCGTTTTATCAACAATTCTGTTGTATACCGGCAGGTCTGTGCGGGTATTGACAAATTGACTTGTTTCCAATTCTGCGTGCCTGGAAAACTCATTGCTTAGTCTTGTTTTAATCTTGTCAATCGCCATCTCAAACGTGTCGCTGTCAACATCCTTGAAATCGAGGTATATGACCGGGTACTTCCCTTGCTCGGACGAGTACTTCTCTCCGCATTTCCAGATTTCGAGGTCTTTGAAATAAACGGAAGTTTCTTCGTCCGTCTTTTCAAAAAAAGTCTGCAACATAGAAAGTGTAAGCGTTTTCCCGAATCTTCTCGGACGCGTAAAAAGCATGGAAGGATGGTTGGGGTAATCATCTATCAAATCTCTCAGAAAAAGGGACTTATCCACAAAATAGCAATTTGAAACAACATTTATGAAATTGCTGTCCAGCGAAAATTCTCTTCCGTCTTTGCTTTTAGCCATGAAAAAAATCTCCTCCCTTCACTCCGTATCCGTAACACCACAAAACATTGCCAGATAAAGCCAAAACAGCACGGAGTGGTCACACATCAATTTCTACCTCGCGAAGGTTAATTTTAACCTCGCGAAAATCAACGGTCAGTAGAACGTCGCGACGACGTCCTCGGGTGCTTCGGCCCGGGAAACGGAGACAGCCTCCATCATGGGTCCCTCGCCGCTGTAAAGCGGACAAGTTCCGTACGACACCCTGGCCGTCACCGTAAGCCAGTCCTTCGCCTTCACCTCACCGGGAAGTTTTTTGCCGGTGAGCGCGAATGCGTTGTAGGCGATGTCCGCCTGACAGCAGGTCATTATGTGCCTGCCTATGAGAATCATTCCCGCGGGGAAGGACTTTCTCACCTCGGCCATGGCTTTGAACTTCACAGTCTTGCCGTCATACGTGTCGGGGTTCTCGACTATGTCCCTGTAGAAATAAGCATAATCCCTTTCGTCGATTTTTATGACGGGAGCTGTGACGTCGTAGGGAAGCGGGTCGACTATGTCGTCCGCCTCGGTCTTCCCCGTCTCGTCTTCGTAGATAATGTCCATGCGGCGCGATATCGCGCGGAGGATCTTGTGATACTCCTCTTTTTCGTACTCCGCCTTGAACCTGTTGAGAACGACGAGCTGCGTTATGGAAATCTTGTCATAGACCAAACTTCTCATGTTCGCATTGTACGTGAGGAATGTCGACGTGTCAAAAAGCGTCAGGACGCTGACTATGACCCAGTTCTCCGGCATGGCGTCGAAGAAGCTGTTCATGTCCCACATCCCGTTGTACTCCACGAAAACCTGGGTGGGTTTTTTCTCTCTGTCTATCCTGGTGAGATTCTGCTCCGTAAGTTCGCTTTTGTCGCCAAGACTCACCGTGTCGAAGTTTCTGACTTTGAATTTGCTCTCGTCGTACTCAGTCTCCCCCTCTTCGCACACGAGGAGAAGCGAGCACCCGCCGTCATCCGTCCTCTCATCCTCCATGGTCTCCTGTAAAAAAGTCGTCTTCCCGGAATCGAGAAACCCCAGAACTATGAGAACCTCAACCTCTTTTCTGTCTTTTTGCATGTCATCCCCGCTATACGACCATGAGAAGCTCCTCTATCGCCTTCTCGTTGATTTGCGCGCCTATGACACAGACCCTGCCGGTGTACGCCGCCGTGCCTTCGCG
>JAJQAJ010000027.1 GCA_021203865.1 Clostridia bacterium | reverse complement strand
ATCTTATGAATTTGACTACGTCCGAGTAATACCCCTCCTCATAACCTTTCTGAATCGGCACGTCATATTCGTCTATGAGAATGATGGGTTTGACACCGTAATACAAATAAAGAGCCTCGGAAAGGAATCTCAGTGAATCTGTGAAGCGAGCCTCTCCCCCTGTTTCATTCATGATGCTTTTATATATTTCGTCATCTTCTTCTATGAGAGATGACCTGACGCATCTGTGCCTTTTATACTCCCTGGCATAGCTCTTTAAACTTGACAACATTTCCGGCCAGGAGCTTACGTCGACGTTTTTGAAGTCAAGATAAATGACCGGATACTTGCCCTGTTCGGACGTGTATTTATCCCCGCATTTCCAGATGTCGAGGTCTTTGAAATAAACGGATGTGTCTTCATCCGTTTTTTCAAAAAAGGTCCTTATCATGGAAAGATTTAAAGATTTGCCGAATCTTCTGGGGCGCGTGAAAAGCATGACCGGATGTCTGGAATGGTTATCTGTGAGGTCCTTTATGAAAAGTGATTTGTCGACGTAGTATTCTTTGGAAACTATGTTTATGAAATTGCAGTCATCGGAAAACCCCCTTCCGTCCTTTGTTAAAGCCATGGAAAAAACCTCCTGTTTTTTATGGCTATTATACATCCTCCGTACGGAAGATTCAAGCCCATTTGCTCGCTTCGTGGTGACACAAATTCCCCGTGTCCGTGGCAAAGAAGGTGGTCCGAAGTCCCGTCTTCGGGCGCATTGACCGCCTATAATCTTTGTGCCTGTCCGGCGGGGCCGGCCGACAGCCCGTTTGCTGATTGTCAGAGCGTGCAAAGGTGAGGACGGGCGCGTTGTCCTTTGTTTCGATTCGTCGGATCAGGGATGTCCTGAAAATCTCCGCGTGTCGGTTAAGGGTATCGCTTTGAATGATTGTCCTCAGCCCATCGACGGCCTCCTCATACGGTATTTTTTGAACAGAACGTTGAGGGTGACATTGTTGTAGTCATCCCTGAAAATTTCAATTCCTACGATTTCGGAAAGAAGCCACGGAATCGCTAAGTCGCTTTCTGCCGAAACGCAGTGGGCCACATTTTTCGCTCTGTCAACGCGCACACGGCGAAAGAGGGAAGACGAGTTGTCGTCCAAAGGCACGCGTTGCGTCGGTTTACGAAGGTCGTATATATGACGAGAATGATATGCCGTTCTGCCCGTGAATAATAGTCGCAAATCGCGAGCACCTTGTCTATAAGCGTTCTGTATAGTGACCGGACAGAGACGTTAAACTGTTCCTGTCCGTATTTTTAATCGCTTCATCCTGCCCCGTGGCTGTCATGAAATCATAAGTGAGGGATTGTTGAAGTCAGCATATTTTTTTTGACCAAAAAGTCAATAATAGTACAGACCTTTTATGGACGGTGGCCTGGCGGGATTCTTTTCCCGGGGAGACCGCCTGCTCGGCGCCTTGGGGAATCGAAGCGGTATGTATAGACCACAAAAGACAAGGAAAGCATACAATGTCATAAGCGTTTTTAAACAGCAATCTGTCCGACGGCGGGTTCGCGTGGCATGTTCTCCCGGTTGTCAAAAAAATTGACAAAATAAAATTTTTTTGTCTATCACATTTCTTATCGCTTCTTTTATTTTTATATTTTGATTGTTTAGTATTGCATTTTTATGGGCGCGTGGTATAATCATATGAAGATAAACGCTCTCGGCGCTCCAAATGCCTGGGTCCGTAAAGATGATTTTTTCGCGCGCTTTGTGTTTGAGGCGAAAGTTTATCACCTTGACGGCGTGGTCCGGGCGGACGTTCGCTGTCCGGGGTGTGAAGACAAGTTAAATTCAGGGAGGATTTACATCATGAAAAAAAAAATCGCATGACAGTGGAGGGTGCCGGTCGGCCATTTTGCGGATTTAGGGAGTTTGTGACGGAGGGGCGTTATGTCGACAAATCCATGCTCATCAGTGATATAATGGCAAGATGCGCGGAGTCCATCATAATCACGAGACCGAGAGGGTTTGGCAAGACCGTCAATCTGGACATGCTCAGGATTTTTTTTGAAAAGACTGAGGAGGATACCTCCGTGTATTTCAGAAATCTCGAGATCTGGAAGTGCGGGGAAAAAGTCACGTCCGCGCAGGGCACCTATCCCGTGATATGCCTGGATTTCAAGAATTTGACCGGGGAGACCTGGGACGAGACGTATGAAGGCATCAAGAGCGTGATGGCCGATGAATTCAAAAGGCATGAAAAGGGGCTCAGAGGCTTCATGGACGAATATGATGTCAGGTGGTTTGAAGAAGTCGCGTACGGGAAAGGAGATGAGGTATCTTACGATTGGTCTTTAATGACACTGACTAGACTCCTTAATAATCGTTATCACAAGAAGCCGATTGTTCTCATCGACAATTATGACACTCCTATTGTGACGGCCATCGACAAGGGATACGCGAAAGAGGCGAATATGTTTTTTGAAGGTTTCTTTTCTTCCGCGCTCAAAGGCAACAGAGACCTTGATTTCGGCATTCTCATGGGAGTTTACCAGTTCATCGGGGCAGGGATAACAAGCGGATACAACAACGCGGTAAGGAGGGATGTTCTGGAGAGGAGACTGGCCGAATATTTCGGATTCACGGACGGGGATGTGAAAAAACTGCTCGCTGATTTCGGGGCCGCGGACAGGTATGACGAGGTCCGCGAATGGTACGGTGGTTACTTCTTCGGCGGCGTGAAGCTCTTCAATCCCGCCTCGGTGATGGATTATGTGCGCGAGGGATTTAAGGCAAAGGAATATTGGGCGAATTTGCCTGTGCGGATTGATTTCAAATCCTTTGTGCCGGATCCTACGCATTACTATTTGTGCGAACTTGTGGAGCTCGCGCTCGGCGGGGAAACTTGCATCAACATTAAAACCCTTTTTACCTATGAGGGGTTTAAAACCATCTACGACATGTACTCCATGCTTTTCAACGCGGGATACTTCGGATTTTATGCGCCTGAGGGTGATGACCATGAGGAGGAATTGGCAAAAATCGCGGAGACGGTGGACGGCGGATATTACAGTAGATCGGCGTCGGTCACCCCTGTCAACAGGGAGGTCGCGGGGTCGTTCGCGGACGCCGTCTGGAATTATGTCAGGACCCTGTTCAACATCGACCTCGCGGCGGGACTCGGTGAGACCGTGAACGGGGGAGACGCGGTCCTCATTGAGAAGAAGTTCCGGGCATATGTTTCGGCCGTCGTCGGCTGTTATGATGACGCGGAATATCTCCGTCAGGGGTTCGTTCTCGGCCTTTATTCGGAGGTTGGGTCCGTGTATAAAATAGAATTCGACAGCAGTCTTATGATGGACGGGTTCGGCGTCTTCATGGAGCCTTTGCGTGACAAGAACTCCCTTCCCGGCATCATGCTGCAATTTAAAGGCTGTGAGAAAAGGCACGGTCTTCTGAAAGCTGCGAAGGATGCGCTCGCTAAAATCGGCCAAGACACCCGTGGGGGTGACATGATAGAGCATGGCGTGAAGACTATGCTGAAAATTGGCGTTGCGTTTTGCGGAAAGGATGTGGAGATTGTGACGTAAAATTGAGATTTTCCCGATTTTGCCTTCAGTACGTTTGCGGGATTGTTCATGAGGGTTGAATATTTCACTTTTTCCGTGTATAATGAATTTAGACAGCAGAAAGGATAAAGGGTGACATGTCAAGCAAAACCCGGAAAAGTGTCGGTATGCATAAGTTATCGTAATAAAGCCGGGAAACGGGGTGTGTTCATGAATGGAACCATATTGAGCAAAACCGGGAAAACCGTCGAGGAATGCTCGGAAAACTTCATAGACACTGTGACGAATGGGTATTATGTTGATAAGACTCTCTTCATCAGGGATCTAATGGACGGTCACGACAAAGTTACATGTATCACGAGGCCGAGAAGGTTCGGCAAATCCATCAACTCAGCATGCTTAGAACTTTTTTTGAGAAAACAGATGAGGATACTTCTGTCTATTTCAGGAATCTGGAAATTTGGAAATGCGGTGATAAGTACATATCTGAGCAAGGAAAATATCCGGTCATTTACCTCGATTTCAAAAATGTATATACTACCTCATGGCCGGAAATGTTGTCGAGCATTAAAATCTGTATCGTGAGAGAGTATAAGAGGCACAGAATTGTCAAGTCGGCTCTTATAAAATCGGATGCCAAAATATTCATGAGCATAGAAAATGAGACGGCCGACGGGGCTCATTTCTCCGATTCACTGAGGTTTCTCTCTGAGGCTCTTTATGCTTACTATGGTGTCAAACCAATTATTCTGATAGATGAATATGACGCCCCCATTCAGGGGGGATATGAAAAGGGATTTTACGAAGACATAATCAGTTTCATGAGAGTCTTTCTTTCCGCGGCGCTTAAAGGGAACGACAGTTTTAATTTTGCGGTTCTCATGGGAGTCACCCGGACTGCCGGTGCCGGACTTTTCAGCGGGTTCAATAACACAAAAATATATACTGTTCTAGATGATAGGTACAGCTCATATTTCGGGTTCACAAAGGATGAGGTAAAGAAACTTCTAGACGACTTCGGTGCGTCGGAAAAATACGACGAGGTCTGTGAATGGTACGATGGATATGTTTTCGGAAATGAGAAAATTTTCAATCCGGTTTCCGTTCTGGATTATGTGCAGTACGGTTTTGAGGCCCGGGCGTACTGGGTCGGAACATCGAATGAGTCTGAATTCAAATCAATCACGGGGAGAATGACGGACAAGATTTTCGATAATCTCATCACCCTTTCCCTAGGTCAGAGCGTCACCGTTCCCGTAAGGGCGGATCTCACATATGCCGATTTTACCGACGCGGACAACATATATTCTGTCCTTTTCATGTCAGGATATCTCAAACCCTGTGTCCCGGAGGGAGAACATCATGATGCCGAGCTCGACGTCGTCATGAAATCAGCGAGGCGCGGGGAGGCGATACCGGTAACTCTGGTGAACAAGGAGATAGCCATATCTTACACGACGGACATCCTAAGCTACGCGAAAAACGTGTTCAGGTTTGATTTTGCGGAAGAGCTTCAGACGGCCGTGAACAGCCGGGACCTTGGCAAAACGGAGGAAGGTATCAAAAAATACATCAGAGATGCTGTCAGTTATTATGACGACAGGGAAGGCTTCTATCACGGGTTTGTTCTCGGTCTCATATCGCAAATGCGCGCGGTTTATGCGATAACTTCAAATAGGGAATCCGGAGATGGCAGGTATGACATCACGCTTGAGCCTTTGCGCGGAATTGAAAACGTTCCCGGGATAGTGCTGGAGTTCAAGGTCTGTGAAAAGGAGGAGGATCTTTTGGCGAAAGCGGGGGAGGCTCTGGCCCAGATTGACAAAAACGATTACGGGCGCGACATGGTGACGCGCGGCGTGAAGAACGTGATAAAAATCGGCATGGCGTTCTGTGGCAAGAACGTCGAGTTCGCGTCATGAAGACAAAAGGCGCGGAACATGTGTTTATCATGAGAAGTCAAAAAACAGGAGTGGAAGCACTATGAATGGTGTCAGATTAAGTAAAACCGGGAAAACCGTCGAGGAATGCTCGGAAAGTTTTAAAGACACCGTGACGAAAGGATACTATGTCGACAAGACTCTCTTCATCAGGGACTTTTTGGATGGTCACAGTGAGGTGACACTTATCACGAGGCCGAGAAGGGTCGGCAAATTTCTCAACCAATATTTTTATGACCATGCCCTGTCTTTGGCAGGTACATACCAACATGAAAACAGACCTTTTTTCAACTTATATATTCGTCCGACGGATTAAAAATACTGAAACGAGACGGAAACAATCAGTGGGGCCAATTCACGTTCTCGCGCCACAAGGAATAAAAAGGAAATTGTCATGAGTAATTTTTTAAATTTGGGAAACGGAAAATTTCAGGAATCAATAGACTCCGCAATATATGTGGATAAGACAGGACTCATAAATTACACGAACAGCATAATGTCAACAGAACAAAAGTATCTGTGTGTCGCCCGTCCCAGAAGATTCGGCAAAACTATGGCTGTAAAAATGCTCATGGCTTATTATTGCAGCGGATGTGATTCTCACGCACAATTTGACGGACTCCAAATCTCGAAAACTCAAAAATATGAAACCCACATAAACAAATACAACGTCGTGTATATCAACGTTGTCAAATTTATCAACAAAACTGTTGACACCAGATCGGGGCTTGAAACTATAAAAGAAAATCTCGTTGATGACTTTAAGACGATATATCCGGATATTACGTTCAGAAGAGAAGAACCAATCTCGATGCTTGAAAAAATCTACGGGGAAAAGAAGATTAAATTTGTGTTTT
>JAJQAJ010000030.1:14190-26995 GCA_021203865.1 Clostridia bacterium | reverse complement strand
GAATGGCGGACACCACTGAATTTGAGTTGTACATGTGGAGGTCTTCACCGGGCTTGTTTTCAAACACATACCCGTCGTACCAGTCCCGGATGCCGTCATACGAAAATCCGCGCTCGGCACAAAGAGCCTTTACTTCATCGTCCGTGAACCCAAAGTATTGTTTTACGGGTCCAGGCATTTCCATTGAAAACTCCTGGAACATGTTGAGAGAGGAGTTGTCGCAGAATTTCTTTATTGTGTGGATGCCCGTCATGTACGCGAGGGCGACATAACTTTGGTCTTTAAGAATGTCTCTGAGAAACATCGTGTATTTGCGCTGACCCTCCGTGTCGTCCTTCCGTTCTCTGAACGGACAGTCCCATTCGTCGATTATGAAGACAAATTTGAATCCTGTATCCCCATAAACTGTTTTGAACATTGAAATAAGCTCTTCTTTTTTGAATGCGATATCGGAAAACTCCGTTTTCATGTCGTCGGCAAGGTCGCTTTTTAAGTCTTGCAATCCGTTTTCAATGTTTTTTTCGTCGCTGAGGACTTCGACCATGTTTATGTGTATGACATTGTATTTGTTTATGTGAGCTTCGTATTTTTCTGTTTTCGAGACTGCGAGCCCGTCAAACTGGGTGTGAGAATCGCATCCACGGCAATAATATGCCTCAAGCATCTCCGCGGCCATGGTTTTACCGAACCTTCTCGGCCTTGCTACACAGATGAAGCGCTGTCTTGTTGACACAGTTTTATTTGTGTATTCAATGAGTCCCGTTTTGTCAACATATATCTCTGAATCCAGTGATATTTGAAATTTTTCGTTTCCCAAATTTAAATAATTGCTCATCATGATTTCCTCTTTTTTAGATTATACAGCGTTCAGAAGGAAAATGCAAGACCCCGCGGCATGGTTTGTCCGCCCTGTGCGGCGGCCGTTTATGTCATTAGATTCCGCGTTTATATTGATTTTGCGTCAGAAATACACACCTTTCAGAAGCGCGTTGAAACTCGGCATTCAGCCGGGTCATCCATGGCGGAGCGGACATTATTCATTGAAAAAGCATGAGATGTGTTTTTGCCCGAATGTTACAAACGGTCGGACATGTGCCCGACCGTTTTAAAAGATGCCGTGTGTTGGTTTTTCACTGTGACTTGTCCGCCGGACGGTCACTTTGTGAGACGCTCTATCGCCGTCGTGTATATTTTGAAGCAGCGCTCTATTTTGTCGAAGGATATGTACTCGTTCGCCTGGTGCATGACTTTGTCGTCTTCGTCCTCTTCCGGACCGAACGCCGCGCCGCATTTGAGCGCCCTCGCGTATGTCCCGCCGCCTATGGCGAGGGGTTTGAGGTTTTTGCCGGTTATCTCGTTGTACACGTCGCAGAGTGTGGTTATGAGTTTCCCGTTTTTGTCGTTGTACAAGGGCGCTTGTTCATTGGTTATCTCATATTCGAGACCGTTTGCGCCTATTATCTTCAAAATGTCCTCTCTTTTCATCGTTGCGGGATAACGTATGTCGCATGTGACGAAGAGCGTGTTTTTCCCGTCCTCTTCGGTCTGGGAAACTATGTCCGGGGAGAGGGTGAGCTTCCCCGTTTCGTCCTCAAGGCCTTCAAGGCCCAGCTTTTTTATGAAAAGGAGGTCATATATGCCGTCGAGACCGAGGTATCCGAGCATTGCCTCCATGGCGTTTTTTCCTTCTTCGGGCGTGGAACCGTGGGCGCCGACGCCTCTCGAAACAATGAGCCCGTTTTCACATGTCACGCCGTATTTTTCCATTTTTGCGGCGTTGGGCGGGCATTTTGCCGTGACGAGGTCGCACACCATGTTCGCGCGCGTGCCGCCGTGGAAATCACTGAACGGCACCCTGCCGAGTTCAAACCGTATTTTGACGTGGAGTATGCCTTTTTCTGCGTACAGCACGGGGAAGTTCGCGTCGGGGGAAATTCCTTCTTTTGGCATGTGCGCCACTTTGTTATAGTGGTCGAGACACGCCCATCCTGACTCTTCGTTGCAGCCCACTATGAGCTTTATTTTTCTTTTCGGCTCGAAACCTTTATCTTTTAGCGCCTTCAAAGTGTAGAGGGATATGACGGCGGGACCTTTGTCGTCAACCGTCCCGCGGCCCCATATGCGCTTTTTTTCTTCGTCTATCTCACCGCCAAAGGGGTCGTGGGTCCATCCGTTTCCGGCGGGGACGACATCGAGATGCGCGAGGATGGCGAACTCCTCGCCTTCCCCGAATATGACTTCGCCCGCGTAGTTGTCGTAGTTGTGCGTTTCAAATCCGAAGCTTTGCGCGAGGTCCAAGTACTCCTTCAAAGCGTTTGCCGCGCCTTTCCCGAAGGGCGCACCCTCCTCGGGGTCATGCTCCCAGCTCTCGTGTTTGACGAGACTCGAAATGCTTTTGATGATGTCGTTTAAATATTCCATCTTCATAAAATCCTTTTGTGAAAAAATTTTTTCATCTATTCATTATACAACTTACACCCACGTGTGGTAAAATGTTTATAAGCTTTGGTATTCACTTTTTATGAGGTGTGACAAGGTGCCGGACGACATAAGGAACAGGAAGAATAATGACAGCCCCGCCGCGGAGGGAGAGGCTTGGACTGATGACAAGCTCAGACAGTCCTTCGTGACGAGGATAAGACACAACACGACCATCGGGCGTTTTGCCGGCGTAGTCGTAGTCGTGCTTCTTCTCATCCTTGAGATAGTCATAATGGCCCAGAGCGGTTCAAGGCAACTTTCCAGGGACACCACGCCGACCATCACGGTGATGCTCCTTCTCGTGTGCAGCCTCATTCTCGACGCGCTATGCCTTGTGGACATTTATGTGTCTTATGAGATGCGCGTGAAGATAGTGGTGTACACCCTCGAATATCTCCTGCTTTTCATCATCTGCATAGTTGGGGGCACGATATATCTCGCGCCGCTTCTTTGCACGGTTCTCACCGAGATGTACATATCCCTTCCGAAACTTCGCGACCAGTTCATTTTGCTCGCCGTCGGCGTCGTTCTGTACATAGCGTCATGCATTCTGGGCGAGTATTCGGAAGATCCCGAGTGGATTGACGTCGCGACGGTCGTGGGCGACGTGCTCGTGGGAATCCTTATAATTCTCGCTCATTTCGCGGTGGTCAACGCCGTGCTCTGGCTTTACAGGCTGAATAGGCGCCTTTCGGCGTCGCTTAAAGCCGAGGAGGAGAGCCGGGATGAGCTCAAGGAAGTTTACAGGCAGCTTTCCGAAAGCGCCGTCTACGAGGAAAGAAACAGAATAGCCGGCGACATTCATGACCACGTGGGACACGCCATAACCACGGTCATCATGCAGACCGAGGCCGCGAAGAAACTTCTTGACAGCAATCCCAAAGAGGCAAAAAGCGCGATAATATCCGCCAACATGCAGGCCAAAAACGCCTTGGAGCAGATGCGCGACAGCGTGCATCTTCTCGCCGGGAGGGGAGAGGGAAGATCAATTAAGATGGTGATTGACGAAATCTGCGCCCAGACCATGGACGGCACCGACATAAAGATAATTTCGGACGTCGACGACGTGCAGCTCGGCGAAATGCAGTACAGGATAACCGGGAATGCCGTCAAAGAGGCTCTCTCCAACGGCATGAGGCACGGGGGAGCCAGCGCGTTCTACATCGAATTCAAAAGAGAGGGGGCTTTTGACAGGCTTCTCATATCGGACAACGGCACCGGACTCAAAGACGGATACACCGAAGGTTACGGCCTTCGGAGAATGAGGATGTCATGTGAAGCCATAGGCGCCGAAATGGCAATTTCCAGCGAAGACGGGGAGGGGTGTGAGCTGACGCTCCGGCTTCCCGTCGCGGTTTCGCTGAACGTCAAGGAGGAAAAGCGCAATGATAAAGGTGTTGCTCGCCGATGACCAGTTCATCTTAGCAGACGGCCTTAAAAGAGTTATCGAGACCGACAGCGGACTCACGGTCTGCGGCATCGCGAAAAACGGTGAGGAGGCGGTGACGCTCGCGAGGATGATGGAGCCCGATGTCGTGCTCATGGACATCCGGATGCCCGAGATGAACGGTGTCGTCGCCACAAAAAAAATAAAAGAGATAAACGAGAACATAAAGGTCATAGTCCTCACGACGTTCGATGACACGGACTACATCATGGGCGCGATAAACAACGGAGCGACCGGATACCTTCTTAAAGACATCGGCGCCGACGCGCTCATAAGTTCGATAAAGGCGGCCTACAGCGGCGACACGATTCTTCCCTCCAAAATAGCAAAAAAAATAACCGACGCCGCCATGATGGTGTCCGACGAGAAGGAAATCAAGCTCAAAAAGATGTTTGGCCTCTCCGACAGGGAGGTGGAAGTGGCGCTCATGCTCTACGACGGGTTCACAAACAGGCAGATAGCCTCGGCCATAAAAATCTCCGACGGCACCGTGAGAAACTACATCTCCTCGATTTATCTTAAACTCGGAGTCGAGGGAAGGGCGGATGCCATGAAAATCATGGGTGAGCTCGTCAAGAAACCGTGACGTAACTTTTCTCGGTTAAAATTAACCATGTATGTTAAATTAACATTTTGTGACAGGCATATGAAGAAAATAATTCACATTTCTCACCGTAGAAAATGTGATTTTTTCATTTTTTGAATTAAAAACAGTGTTTTATGTTAGTAATTAACAAAAAATTGATTTCTGACATTTATAAAAAATGTTATTGACTCACAGTTTCCTTTTCAATAGAATGTAGGCGGACGAAGGGGGAAAAACCGTATGTCCAAGTAACCTAAAAGGAGGAAAAGGAAATGCTCATTTACGACGAACTTGCTGAGTTGGAAGAGAAGAACGAGAACTACGGCGTTTCTGTTCTTTCCTATGTCGTGCTCAACTGCGGCCGCTAATCACGGTATCTTTCTTTGCCCGGAATTCGTGAATTTTTAAGGAATGAAAAATTTAAGTGCATTTATTTGACTTTATGAAAAGTCCGGTACTATAATGCACTTGCGAATGCGGCGGAAAAGCCCGTTCGCCGAAAGCAAAGAATAGACGGAAAAGTTTATCAGTTTGCGTATGTCTGTAGTACCGACAGACGGACAAGTCGCCCGCGGGCGACCATTTTTTTTGAGACGAAGCGCGGAAGCGCGCGAAAACAGTGTCATATGTAAGGGGTTTTGTATGAACGGAAAGATTTTGACCATGCAGGACGTATCGTGCGTGGGGCAGTGCTCCATGACGGTCGCCCTCCCCATTTTGTCGCATTTCGGCATTGAGACCGTCATTTTGCCGACGGCACTTTTGTCCAATCACACCATGTTCAAGACCTGGAGCTATCTCGACCTCACGCCGGAGCTTCAGAACATATTTAGGGGCTGGTCCGAAAACGGATTCACGTTCGACGGATTTCTTTTGGGATACCTCGGGAAAAAGGAGATAATGGACGCGGCGAAAGAGTGTTTTGAAAGATTCTCCGCCCCGGGCGCGCCTGTGATAATAGATCCGGCGTTCGGAGACGGCGGAAAGCTCTACGGAGGCTTTGACGGGGAATACGTTTCGGCCATGAAAGACCTCATAAAAAGGGCGGACATAATAATTCCGAATCTCACCGAGGTTTGCTTCCTCGCGGACTGCGAATACAGGGAGGAGTACGACAGAGCGTACATTGAAAGCTGCGTGAAAAAACTCTCCCTCATAACTGGTGCTGAAATCGTAGTGACCGGGGTGGAGTTTGGCGACGGAATGATAGGGGAGCTCATATACGCCGGCGGCAGATTTGAGTATACCTTTGAAAAGAAGCTCGACATGCGCTCGCACGGAACGGGCGACATTTTCGCGGCCGTCTTCGCGGCGTACCATTTTTCCGGATACAAACGCGTCGAGAGTTGCAAAAAGGCCGGTCAGTTTGTCGCGAAATGCATAGAAAACACGGAAAAAGAGCACGGCTATGGTGTGAGGTTCGAAAAGGCTTTAAGCCCCATCGACTGAAAAAAAAAGAAAAAAGAGAGGCGGACGCACGGACCGCCTTTTATGATGAGGTCATAAATCAAAAGCTATCGCCGTGATGTCGTCTCCCGGAGAGGGGCAAAACGCCGTTAGCGCGGCGTCAAGCCTGGAAATGAAGTCGCTCGCGGAATTTGATACGGAGAGCACCCTCACCACGCTGTCCGCGCCGAAGGTTTCGCCATTCGTGTTCCTGCACTCGGTGACTCCGTCGGTGAGCATGACGAGTATGTCACCCGTCGAATAGGGGACGGTGTCCTCATAATAGGAGGGCGAGTCGAACCAGTTCGAGACGGGCGGTGAATTTGAAAAAATCCTCGTAATCCCGTTTTTTGATTTTATGAGAATTGGCGCGTTGTGCCCCGCCATGGAATATGTGAGCGAGTCGTCGTCTATTCTCACGGCCGCCACGGTTATGTAGTTTCTCTCGTCCGCGGAAAGCTCACAAAATCTTTCTCTTAGCTCCGCTATGGCCTTTGCCGGGGACATTTCCGCGGTGTTGTAGGCACCCTTGACGAACTGCGAGAGCATCCCGGCGGAAACGTCTTTCCCCGAAACGTCCGCCACCATGGCGCAGGCTCTGCCGCCGAGGTCGAAGGTCTCTATGATGTCCCCGCTTATCTCGTTCAAAGGCTTATATATGAAAGAATATAGCTTGGACGCCACAAAGTTGTGGGTGGGGAGGAACCTTTGCTGAATGTCGGCCGCGAGTCTTAGTCTCGCGAGGTACTCCGATGAGGGGTCAATGACGCCGAGGCATAATTTTTTCCCGAGAGGCCTGACCGTCAGCGGAAACGTCACCCCGCGTACGTCTCCGTCGCCGCGGACGTCGAGGCTTATTCTTGAAGAAATCTCACCGTCCATCTTTCTCGATTTTGTGAAAGCGCGGTGAAGATCGCAGGACGGAAGTTTCGCGCACGCGCCGCATGCGCCGGTCGAGGCCGCGCAGCCCGCGGCTTTGCCGAGGTCAAGTCCTATTCCGGCGTACGGGAAAAGCTTTCTGAAAGCGTCGTTGATGAAGCGAACCTTCATTTTGCCGTCGACAATTACGACCGCGGTGGTTATTTCGTCCAGAATTTTTTTGTAATATCTTTTATTCATGCAAAAGTTCTTCCATGTCGGGAAGGTAGAAGCGGAGCCTGTCGTGGACAACTTCCGCGTCTAGTGGGGTGTTTTCATAAAGCTCGCCTTCCGCCTGTATTGTCCTCATTTCTCCTTCGCAGCTGACTTTGACCTTTTTGGCCTTGACGAGGGTGACGGCTCTGACTCTGTCTATTTTTCCGCGCATGATTTTAAGAAACTGCGGGATTATCTTCGCCTTTGAGACGAAGTCGGTGAGGTTGACCACCATGTATCCGTCGCTAAGATTGTACGTAGGGAAAAGTCTTATTCCTCCGCCTATTTGTCTGCCGTTCCCGAGGCATGTGAGCATGCCGAAGTGTTCGGATATTTCCCCGTCAATGTCGACCGTGAAACGGTAACACCTGAACCTCACGAGTGCCCTCACTGACGCGAAAATGTATTTGAGTTTCCCGTGGTACCTTCCGGAGTACGCGCGCTGCAGAATGTCGACGTCTATGCCGAGTCCCACGGCGTTTATCGAGCGAAGGCCGGAGGAAAGCTCTATGTAGTCTATGAACACCGGTTCGCGGAAGGCTATGAGCTGGGCGGCTTTTTTGGGGTCGGACGGAAGGTGACATGCCGCGGCGAAATCGTTGCCCGTGCCTATGGGAATGAGCCCCAATGAGCATGAGGCGGGGTCGGCGATGCCGTTCAGAACCTCGTGGAGCGTCCCGTCGCCTCCGCAGGCGACAATTTTCGCGTCCCGCTCTTTTGATGTTATCTCCCTTGCCAGTTCCTTCGCGTGTCCGCGCCTTTCGGTTATGTGCACATCGTACGGCTTTCCCGCGTTGTCGAAGACCGACTTTATGATGTCGAGATTTTTGCTTTTTCTGCCCTCTATCGCGAGAGCGTTGACTATGAGATGATACATCCCGAACCTTCCGTGGGCTGAAATCCGGGGTCGGTGTCCCCGATGCGCCATTAAATTATAGCACCTGCGTTTTTTTTTGTCCATAAGCCTCGGCCAAAAAGAGAGACCGGGGGTTTAAAATTAGCCCCCGGGTTTGTGGACGAAAGCTCCCGAAACCTCTATAATGGCTGTGAACATGAGGAGAGAACATGACTAAAATCAAACTTGAACTTCCGGGCGGGATATTAGATTTCGCGTCGGAGTGCGCAAAAGACGGATTTTCCCTCTATGTCGTGGGAGGGGTCTGCCGCGACGCGATTTTGGGGATTAAGAGAAAAAGCTTTGAGTACGACCTTTCAGGGCCCATGAGCGCCGAGGAGGCGGAAAAGGCGGCCGAAAGAGCGGGTTTTTTCATAGTGTCCGAGTATAAAAGGATTGGCACCGTCAAGGCGAAAAAAGGAGACGTCTCCGCTGAGTTCACATCTTTTAGGTCCGACAGCTACGCTCTATGCCATAGGCCCGAAGAGGTTTATTTCACGACCGACATCAGAGAGGACGCCAAAAGGCGTGATTTCACGTTCAACGCGGTGTATTACGACATACTGGCGGAAAAATTTGTCGACCCTCTCGGCGGGATTTTTGACATCGAAAAAAGAACATGCCGAACGACGAGGCCTCCCGCTGACGTTTTTTCCGAGGACGGCCTACGCCTTATGCGGCTTTCGAGGATAAGCTCGGAGATAGGCTTTGACATAGACCCCGGCACCATGAAAGGCGCGAGGGAGAACGCCGGCATGATATCCGGCATCGCGAAGGAAAGAATTTGGGCGGAGCTCGACGACATTCTGCATGCCGACGAAAAGTACGGTGTCGAGGGCGCGCATTACAAAGGCGTCATGACGCTCTGGGAAAGCGGCGTTCTTGACAAAATAATTCCGGAGCTTACAAAAGGTGACGGCATGCCCCAGCCCCCGAAATACCATAAGTACGACGTTTTGCAGCATTCCCTCCGATGCGTTCTGTACGCGGCGCCGTCCGTGCGGCTCGCCGCGCTCTTGCATGACGTGGGAAAACCCGCGTGCGCCACGGGAGACGGACACTTCTATGGCCACGAAAACGCGGGAGTTGACATAGCGGCCGAAATATGTAGGCGGCTTAAAGTTTCAAACGAAGAGACGCGCAGGGTCAAATTTCTCGTCAAATACCACATGTACGACTCGGACTGCCGGACATCGGAAAAAAAGATACGCCGCTTCATAATCGAGGGCCTCGGATATTTCGATGACATCCTTGCCATAAAACAAGCCGATTTTTCGGCGTGCGCCGATGACACCTCGGAAGCCCCCACCGTGACGAAATGGAAGAAAATCTACGCCGCGATGAAAAAGGAGGGCGTTCCCATGAGCTTAAAAGAGCTCGCGGTCAAAGGAAACGACCTTATAGACGCGGGAGTGACACCGAAAAACGTCGGGAAAATACTTTCCGCCATGCTTCGTGAATGCGCGGCAGGCACGCTTGAAAACGACAGGGAGCGCCTCATCGCGAGGGCTTTGGGCGCCGAAAAAGAGCTAAGAGGGGTTTGACGCGAGGCGCGTGGTGTCTTTTTGCGCCGTTTCGGCGCTCGTAAAGTTTAAGGCGGGTTCGAATACGCTTTTTTGACTTGATTTTGTGGGCTTCCCATACTATAATAAATAAGACATTTTGTCTATACATTTTACGCGCGGGTGAGAGGTCACCTCTAGATAAGGTTTCATGAAAAAAGTTGTCATAGGCTTTGTGTGCGTGCTGCTCGGAATAATCATTGGCATAGGTGCCATAGCGGGGACGATTTACGCGCTCCTCTCTATCAACGTGGACACGATTTTAGGCTGGGTAGGCCTTGAAGACGACAACAAAGACGAAGATGGCAACTACATATACGTGAGGGGCGACCAAAGCCTTCTCAAAACCATCACGGACACGGTGGACTTCTTCTCGGATCTTGACACGAGCACGCTCCGCGGGCTTGACGCGATAATTCCCGCCGTGGGATACGCCATAAACCAGACCGCCGACTACCTTGAAGACAGCACGGGCGTCACCTTGGACGTCGACGGGCTCATGGACTGCCCCATAGACGAGCTCGGGGACTGGCTTTCCGATTTCGTGAGGGAGATACAGGTCTATCCCGTCGTCGAAAAACTTCTTCCGAGCTATGTGGAAGGCGACGATGTCATAGCCATATTCGTGAGGGCGCTGGTTTTAGGCACGCCGGCGGAAACCGTCGAGATTGAAGGCGTCGTATACCCTGTGTATTACTATGTCTCGGGCTCCGAATTCGACGAGGAGAGCGGAGAGACAATAGACACATATTCTTACTACTATGTGGATTTAGAAGGCAGGGCGTACATTGTCGCCGCCGACAAAAACGGCGTCTTCCAGCCCACGGGTGATGTGTACTTAGACTATGACCCTGACGAGGCTACATGCACCGGCGATTACTACTCATATTCCGCCATTGTGGAGAATGAAGACGGCGAAAAGGAGGAGGGAACGGTCTATGTTCCCGTAAACTACGTCATCTTAGGCGACTTCTACGAATCGGAAAATCTCACCGACAGCATCTACGCCATAACGCTTGAAGACATTTTAGGCGGCGACGAAAACATCATAAACGACCTTTTCGGCGAGTACACTCTGGGTGAGCTCATTGAAGGCGACATAGATTTCGACGACATCCCCATAGCGGCGTTCATAGATCTTAATCCCGCGGAGGACGAGACCTTAATAGCTCTTCTCTACGGCGTGAACGGCATAAATCCCACGGATGATGGAAGCCTTTGGACATGCGTCTACAATGATGACGACGGGGCGCACCAGGCTTACATAATAACCGATGAAAACGGTTACATAGACAGAATATACTATTACGAAACCGACGAGGAAGGTAATTATGTCTATGACGAGGACGGCGAGCTTGTCGAAATAGAGGTGGAAGGCGTCCTTTTGGGCGGCGTGAGCGGACTTTTGGACAATCTGGAGCTTGTCACCGTCATGGGCTATCCCGACGTCGACGACGCGCTCATGATGTACATTTTGTACGGCGTCACGGATGTCTATAAAGTGTGGTCAAAAGACGACGAAGGCAATCTTCTTTGTGATGACGAGGGTAATCCTATCTACGATTATTACGCCTATTATGTGGATGAAAACGGGCAGACCTTTACGGCCTACATAACAACCACCGTGGAAAGTGACGGTACGATTAAGGCGACGTCCTCATCGTACACTGTCGATGGTGAGACGAGGCGCCCTTCCACCGCCACGACGCTTGACAACATAAGCGACGTCGTGAGCGGCGTGACCACCGCGCTTTCCGTCGCGGACTTTGTCGACGAGATTGACGCGGACGAGGCGATATTCCTCTACATCTGCTATTCCGTGTATGACGTCTACAAGGACGGTGAGGGGAATTACTACGGGTACATGAGAGACAGCGACGGCGAAGAGGTCATGGTCAGAATTTACCTTAAAGATAAAAATGAGAAAGACTCCAAAGACCTCGTGGACTACATCGTCGTTTTGGATGATGAAGGCGATCCCGCCATAAATGATGACGGCAACGAGACTCGCGTCAAGGGCACAAAAATCGACGAGATAAGCGGGATAATGGATAACATCACCGAAGACCTTTCTCTTCCCGTTTTTTTGGGCGACATGGAAGCAGAAGACAACGCCCTGATGCTCTATCTCATGTATTCGGTAACGAACGTGGAAAGCCATACGGAAACTGTGGACGGAAAAGATGTCACCGTGTGGACGGCGACCTATCATTATACGTATGAAGATAGTGGGACGACCGTCAGCGCGGAAATGGACGTGGTGCTCGAAACGAAGGAGGAAGACGGCAAAACATACGTGATTGGCGTTGAGACACCGGAGGGTTACGAAGGCGAACGCATAAGGGGCACGACCATAGGCGGCATAAACGACCAAATTGACGGGCTCATGAACGACGTCCCCATAAAGGAGATAATAAATTTTGGCGATGAGGAGGAGAATAACCTCATTTTGAACGCCATAGGCGATTCGACAATAAACGGGCTCGGCGACGCGATAGACGCCATAACCGTGCAGTCACTTTTCAAAGATGACATATATCAAAGCACCCTGACGCTGTTTGTTGAATATACGTATGATGGAACTCCATCTTTCGAATACATATATGACTCGGAAGGAAAAATATATGGCGACGATTATTCAAACTTAACGTTCTATTACAAGGTTGAAGGCGATGACGGCTATACCATAAGTGAGTTCAAGTCTGAGGAAGAGATTACTAACAAATCTTCGTTGGAGAGCGCGCTAAAACAATACAACTGTGAAAATCAAGATGATAAGATAACGGAGCTTTACATCTACACCACGACATACCGCCAAGCTGTATGTGATGAATTCGTGCCGGAAGGCTACTGCGAGGAAGGCACATATTATTTTGATGAATATTACCTCAAAGATTCAAGCGGATATGTTAAGGACTCGGACGGAAAATACATAGTCAACGGATGGATAACTTTCAGCCCGAACTACATATACTATGATGAAAACGGCAATCTCGCGGGCGACGAGGGGAAACTTGCGGAATTGCCCTCCGAAGGCGGCACGTATTACACCTACGGCGAAACGGCGGGGGTATGGAGGTTCATGGTCTGCGAGAGAGTGATAGAATATGAAAGCGACGAAGTGATTGGCTATCATTACAATGAGATACTCTGCGGCATAAACAACATGGACAGTCTCATGACCATGACCACGAAGAACCTTTCGAGCGCCACGCTCAATGAATTCATGGACATAGGCATTCTCGAAGCTTCGG
>JAJQAJ010000030.1:0-14090 GCA_021203865.1 Clostridia bacterium | reverse complement strand
GTGTGCGCGGATAAAAAATAAATTACCTCGCATGCCGCGAAGGCATGCCGACAAGACCGGGAGGTAAATCACAATGCAGAAATATGAGATGCTTATCATAACGGACGCCGCCCTGCCGGATGAGGGCAGGGACGCCATCCTTAAAAGACTCGAGGACATCGTCACGGGCTCTTTTAGCGGTAACATCATCTCGGACGACAGGTGGGGCGTGAGAAAGCTGCAGTATCCCATAAAGTTCAAGACTGAGGGCTTTTACACCTGCGTGACGTTCGAGGCGGACGAGAACGGTTCCGTGAAGGAGCTTTACCGTGTTGCCGGACTCATAGCGGAAGTATTGAGAGTGATGATTACAAAGAAAAGCTGATTTTAAGGATTTGAAGTTATGAACAGAGTATTTTTGGTGGGCAACCTCACACGAGACCCGGAGCTTATCGAGACGAGCTCACACATTTCCGTCTGCCGCTTCACCGTCGCGGTGAACCGCACGTACAGCAGCCAGGACGGAGAGAGAAAGACGGATTTCTTCAACGTGACCGCATGGCGCGGACTTGGCGAAAACGTCAGCAAATACGCGAAAAAGGGGCAGAAGGTCGCCGTCGTGGGCTCAATCGAGCTTAGAAACTACGAGGACGCGCAAGGGATAAGACGGACTGCCGTGGACGTCGTGGCAAATGACGTCGAGTTTTTGGCGAGACCGTCAAATGGCGGTGATTATTCTTCAATCCCGGGAGAAGGCGAGTACGCACCCGCGAAAAGGACAACGGCGAGCGCTGAAGTTCCCGCGCTCCAGGACATGGACGATGACGATATACCCTTCTAAAAGGGTAAGGAGATAATTATGGACGAAAAAAGACCTCAGAAGAAGAACTATAAGAAACCCTATCGCAAGAGAGTCTGTGTGTTCTGTCAGGAGAAGATAACGGAGATAGACTACAAGGACACCGCGCATCTCAAAAGGTTCATAGGCGATAACGGCAAAATGCTGTCGAGACGGTTCACCGGAGCCTGCGCGAAACACCAGAGGGAAGCCGCCAAGGCCATCAAGCGCGCGAGAATCGCCTGTATACTTCCGTACAAGATCGACTGAGAAAAAGAGCGTCATACAAATATTGTGTGGCGCTTGCATTTTTTACGAAACTCCTCCTATGTTTACGCGGGGAGGGGGATATGAGGCGGGAATGAAAATAATTCACACGGGGGATTTGCATCTGGGCTCTCAGATGAACTCCAGATTTGGTGACCTTTCCATCACAGAAAAACTCAAAAAAGACCTGGTAGGCTCTTTTTCAGATCTTTTGGATTACGCCGTCCGTGAGGGCATAAATGTAGTCATGCTCTCGGGGGACGTTTTTGACCGCAGCAATATAGGGAAAGAAGACAAAAGAACCTTTTTAGACATGGCGGCCTCGCATCCCGGCATCGATTTTCTCTATCTTAGGGGAAACCACGACAAAAATGTCACGTTGGAGGGGTTTCCTTCAAACGTAAAACTTTTCTCGGAAGATGAGTGGACGAGCTACGAATACGAAGGCATCGTAATAACCGGAAGGGAGCCCCGGAAGGGAGGTGGGCTTATCGCTGAGGCGTACGGCGAGCTCAATTTGGATGCGAAACGCGTGAACATTGTCATGCTCCACGGCGACGTGGCAAAAGCCGACGTCATAAATCTTCCCGCCCTCAGGGGAAGGGGCATAGATTATCTCGCGCTCGCTGACATCCACAAAATTTCCGGCGGGGAAATAGACTCTCGCGGCATGTGGCAATACTGCGGGTGCCTCATGGGAAGAGGCTTTGACGAAACCGGGGAGCACGGATTTTTTGTCTATGACACCGATGAGAAAACCTCGTCCTTTGTGCCTATCTTACGAAACGTCATAGAGGAGACGAATGTTTGTGTCACGGGCGTGGCGAGCCCATACGATGCCGCAAAAAAAGTGAAAAGCGTCGTCAGATTTGACCCAAAAAGGATATACAGGATAATTCTTTCCGGCGAGGTCGAGGAGGGCGTCGACACGGACAGGCTCGCGGGAAGGGTGGAGGAGCTTTTAAGGGGCGAAAAGCTGTGCCTTTTTGTCAGTGTCAAAAACGAAGCTCTGACAAAAATAGACTTAGCAAAATATGAAAATGACAAAACTTTGAGAGGAAGATTTATTAAAATCGTGCTGCAAAGCCCCGAATACACTGATGAGGAGAAAAACAGAATCATAGCGTACGCTTTTTCGGCTCTGGGAGGCAGGTCATGAGACTTTTGAGAGCGTACATAGAGGGGTTCGGCGCGATACGAAATAAATCGATAGATTTTGACGCGGGTGTGACGTCGGTCTGCGAAGCGAACGGGTTCGGAAAGAGCACAACTGTCGCTTTTCTCACCGCCATGTTCTTTGGCCTGGAAAAGAGCACGAAAGGGAAAGCGCTTACAAAAAGGGAGCATTTTTATCCCGGAAGTGGCGCCTTTGGCGGATACATAGAGTTTGAATTTGGTGGCGACAGATACAAAATAGAAAGATATTTCGGCGCGAAGTCATCGGGTGACAGCGTTTTGGTCACAAGGAACGGCGTAGCCTCACAAGAACAAAATTTTTTGGGCATAAGTGAGGAAGCTTCTTTTTTAAGGACGCTTTCCATAAATTCTAGTGACATCGACATAACGCCCACTGACGAGATTCTAACCTATCTTTCCGGCGTGGTCGAGGGTGAAGAATCGGGTGACAAGACCGCCGCAGCCGTAAAAATTCTCACCGAGAGAAAAAGGGATGAAACAAACGCTAAGACTCGCGCCGAAAACGAGGCGTTCAGACTTGACGGAAAGATAAGGGAAAAAGAGAGCCTTTTAAAATCTGTCCCCGGAAAGGATGAAAATGTCAAAGCGCTTGAAGAGCAGCTGTCCGAGCTAAAAGCTAGACATGAAGAGCTCATTAAAGCCGTGACCGAAAAAAACGCGCACAAAGATTTTGATGCGCTAGTCGAAAAAAAGAACACCGCGGAGCGGGAAATTGCATTTTTGGAAGAGAAATTTTCCTGCGGCGTGCCCACGGAAAAGGAGCTTGACGACGTCCGCGCGGCCATCATAAGGGACGCCGCCGTGACGGCGGGCTCGCCCGCGCTCACCTTGGAGGATAGGTCGCGTTTTGCAAAGTTGCAGCGTGAGTTCGCGGAAGGCCTTCCCTCTGAAGAAGATAGGGCCGGAATTAGCCAAAAAATAAGCGAGCTTAGGAAAACGGATGCTGACCTCCACGCGGCTCAGAACATTCATCACAGCGAAAAAGACACACGGCTTTTGCAAAAATTCGGGACGAGAACGCCCGCCGCGGATTTTTCCAAAAAACTTGATGAGGCGGTTTCGGAATGCAGAAGAGCCGACAGGTCTTTGAATGTTGAGAGGGGGGCGGGCGCTCCTCCGCCCGACGCGAAAGGGCCCGGTAAAAAGAAATCCGGAGCCTCTTTATACATCGCGCTAATCATAATCGCGGCAGTCATTTTGATAACCGGCGTGGTTTTAGCGGTTGTAGTTGACACGGTCACGGGCATAATAGTGAGCGGCGTGGGGCTTGTGCTTCTTATCATAATGCTTGTGGTCTATATAAATTCAAGGACGTACACCCCGTCGGCGTATTCCGCGGGGACCATGCAAGCGGACCTCTACGATAGGGACCTCGAACGCCGGAAAATCAGGGCCGAGGAGCAAATCCGAGCGCTCATAGCGCCTTACGCCGAAGACACGGGAGATCTTTTCATGGCCGCGGCGCGCGTTAAAAGCGAATATGAGGAATACCTTTCCATCATGGATGGTGACAGGGAAGAAAAACGCGTGAGGGAGGGTCTCCAGGCCGGAATAGACGGCCTTAGTGCCGAAATAAAGGCATATTTCGAAAGGTTCGGCGTCGAGGAAGACACGTTTGAGAGAAACCTTGCGAGGCTTGAAAAAGACATATGGGAGTATGACTCCCTTCTCAAAAAGGCGGAGGCCGAAAAAAGCGCCGGAGAGGAAAGAAAGAAAAAAAGCGCGGAAAACCTTGCCGTCATTTCGGCATTTTTATCGAGATACGGCTTCACGAGAGAAAAACTTGAACAGAATTTTGAATCGATAAGGGCTGACGCTCTGAGGGTGCTTTCCGCCAGGGCGAGGATTGAAGAGCTTAGATGCGAGATAGAAGGGTTCTGGACATCCCGTGGAATGACGGAAGATTTCGTTTCAGAAAAGGACCCGGAACGCGCCATGAAAGATGTCAGCGATGAAATGGACTCTGTGAGCGGGAGGATAACCACTCTCAAAAACGAAATTTCGGCCGCTTTGGAAGAGTGTTCGGACTTAGACGAGCTTAGAGCCCAAAAAGAGGACATGGAAACTGAGGCCGGCATGCGCGGTGAGACTGAAAAACTTTTGGCGGCGTCGGCAGATTTTCTTTCAAGGGCGAGCGCGGAGCTTAAAGCCGACTATGTGCAGCCCATCCAGGACAATTTCGACAGGTACGCCGCGATTTTTGAGTTTGTGATAGGAAAGAAAATAGAGATATCCCCGGATTTCAGAATAAAGGTAAGATGCGGCGGGCAGGAGCTTACCTGCGAGCATTTAAGCTCCGGTGAGCGAGCCATCCTTGTCTACTGTTTCCGTCTCGCCCTCATCGAGAGAATGTACGGCGACGAAAAACCTTTTCTAATACTCGACGACCCGTTTGTCAGTCTCGACGAAGAGAACTTCGAGAAGGCCGTGAAAATAGTCAGAGACATCTCCTTGAATTTCCAGACACTATATTTTACCTGCCATCCGGCAAGACGCATTTGACTGAACTTAGGAGAGAGCATGCAAAATCAGAAAGTTCTTGTCCTCGATTTCGGCGGACAATACAACCAGCTCATCGCGAGGCGCATAAGGGAGCAGCACGTTTATTGTGACCTTCTCCCTTCGGACATGAGCATTCAGAAAATAAAGGAGTACGACCCCATAGGCATAGTTTTTACCGGCGGCCCGAACAGCGTTTACGATGAGGGCAGTCCCATGGTTGACAGCGGCATTTTCTCACTCGGCATACCCATTCTGGGCATATGCTACGGGTGCCAGATGATGGCGCATCTTCTCGGCGGGAGCGTCGAAAAAGCCGAAAACAGCGAATACGGCAAAGCCGACATAGAGTACCTTCCCTCGCCGCTTTTTTCAGCGATGCCCAAAAAGGCCGTGGGTTGGATGAGTCACACGGATAGGATAACCGCGCTTCCGGAGGGATTCAAAAAAATGGCGAGCTCCCCTGACTGCCCGTACGCGGCGTTCGGGGACGAAAAAAGAAAACTTTATGGCGTACAGTTCCATCCCGAGGTGCAGCACACGGAAAACGGCGCTATGATCTTGAGAAACTTCGTCTATGACATATGCGGCGCCGCAGGCGACTGGACGATGAGCGGGTTTGTCGCGTCAAAGGTTGAGGAGCTTCGTGAAAAGATAGGAAAAAGGAAGGTCCTTTGCGCCATGAGCGGGGGTGTGGACTCCGCGGTCGCGGCGACGCTTCTTCATAAAGCCGTGGGAGGAGCTTTGACATGCGTTTTTGTCGACCACGGACTTTTGAGAAAATATGAGGCCGACGAGGTCATGTCGGTTTTTAAAGACAAAATGGGCATGAACCTCATAAAGGTCGACGACGGTCCGGTGTTCCTTGAAAAACTAAAAGGCGTGACCGACCCCGAAAAGAAGAGAAAGATAATAGGCGAACAGTTCATCCGTTCCTTTGAAAAGGTTTCAAAAAAGATAGGCGCGGTGGACTTCCTTGTACAGGGCACAATCTATCCCGATGTCATAGAGAGCGGCAAAGGGAAAAGTGCCGTCATAAAGAGCCACCACAACGTGGGCGGGCTTCCCTCGGTCATAGATTTCAAGGAAATAATCGAGCCGCTTAGAGACCTTTTCAAAGACGAAGTGAGGGCGGTGGGCTTTGAGCTCGGACTTCCCAAAACGGTAGTCATGCGCCAGCCGTTCCCGGGGCCGGGACTCGGCATACGCATAATGGGCGAGGTCACGGAGGAAAAACTCGAAACTTTGAGGGACAGCGACTACATTTTGAGAGAAGAGATAGCCAGGGCCGGCCTTGATGAGAGCATATGGCAGTATTTCACCGTGATTACGAGCAGCAAGACCGTCGGGGTGCAGGGGGATTTCCGAACGTATGAAAACGTCGTCGCCATCCGCGCGGTGACTTCCCTGGACGCCATGACCGCGGACTGGGCGAGAATCCCGTATGACGTTTTGCAGACAATATCCAACAGGATCGTCAACGAGGTGAAGCACGTGAATAGGATTGTCTATGACATCACGAGCAAGCCTCCCGCGACAATTGAATGGGAGTAATGGAGTAATAATTCAGACAGTTCAGATTTTTGAGTTGGGGTGCTTTATGACGGAACTATCGATTTTACAAAAGAGAGTGGTCAGTTACATAGTTGCTTGCGTCAGTGAATTTGCAGAACGTTATAATCTTGATACATATTCTGCGTATGTGTATCTCAGGGATTACAAGGGTATAGAGTACTTAGTAGAATTTTATGATGTGCTTCACACCATGTCATTCGGTGATGCTGTGGATGGTATGACGGATGTGTGTAGAAACAATGGAGGCATGATATCATGAAGTTATATCACGGTTCAAATGTTGAGATTAATGAGGTGATATTGGCTAAATGCAGCCCCAGCAAGGACTTTGGCCAGGGATTTTATACAACTGTATTGGAAGAGCAAGCGTGGAAAAGAGCAATAAACAGAGTAGTGAGGAATCATGGTCAGCCCATAGTAACAGTTTTCGAGGTTCCGGATGACTTACTCAATAAACCGGATCTTCATATTCGAGTATTTGATGAGAAGCCATGTGTGGAATGGGCTGTATTTGTAAGAAACAACAGAGAAAAAAATTTTTCTGATTTTGCGAGCATGGAATGTAACAGAGATAATAAATATGATATTGTCGTGGGTCCGGTAGCCAATGATGATGTGGGAATGTCCGTTCGTCTTTTTACACGAAATTTAATCACGGAAGATGATTTAAAAGATCATCTTGACCTCGGAAAACTCACGAATCAGTACTCATTTCATACCGAAAAGGCATTGTTCTACTTAAAGAAGGTTGGAGTTTTGTATGACAAATAAACAAGAAATGATGATTGAGTTCACAACAGCCGATATGACGGAATATCTCATGGAAGACTATGGTCTGGATGTGATAAAAGCTCTCGACATGGTCTACACATCACGGACTTATCAACTTCTCAAAAATGTTGAGACCGCACTGTACCTCGAAGAATCGCCGTATGTGTACGATCTTTTGAAGGAAGAGGACGGCTTTGAGGACCTCTTGAAAAGTCATCTGGCATGAAAAAGAGACGTTCAATCAAATTTGCGGCCGTGGACATAGCGGAGTGCGCCATATTCGTCTCCCTCATGGTTGTGGGCACGTATGTCGCCATACCGTTCTGGCCGGTTCCCCTCACGTTCCAAACCGTCATCTGCATTTTCTCCGGGCTCACGCTCGGATGGAAGAAGAGCGCCGTTTCGATGGCCGTGTACATGGTGATGGGCCTTATCGGCATCCCCGTGTTTTCCGGCGGCGGCGCGGGGTTCGCGTACGTTCTGAAACCGACGTTCGGGTACATAATAGGCTTCATCGCGGCGGCGGCCGTGGCGGGTCTTATCCGCGGAAAGAACGCCGGGGCGCCACTCAAAAGATATCTTGTCGCTGCCGTTGCTGCTTTTTTGGTAAATTACGCCGTGGGGATACCTTATTTTTCACTCATGTGGAAAATTGACGGAAACGCCGACCTCGGAGCGTACATCCTCTCATATAACGTTCTGTACATGCCTAAGGATTTCGCGCTCGCGATTGTCGCCGCCATGCTCGCGTGGAAAATTGTGCCGCTCATATCAAGGCGCAGGGCAAAGCTTGGAAGACGCCTTCAGAAAGCGGATGGCAGCCGAACGGATTGATTTCCGAGCGCTGAAATAAGGTAGGCGGGCTGCCGCCTTTTTTTAAAAAATTTTTTAAAAAAAGTTAAAAATTGTATTGCGCGTCCCAAAAATGGGACATATGATATGATATAATGAAATTGTAACAAGGCAAAAACGCCCAAAATTATTCACAAAGGAGAAAAGTTATGAAAAACGTAAAGTATTTTGTTGTTGTCGCCAAATGCGGGCATGTGGGAAGAAACAGGTATTTCAGAGGTGAGTTTTACATCACCGCGGCGGACGGGAAAGAGGCTGCGCGTATCGCGAGAGGCAAGCCCCGCGTCAAGCATGACCATGACGACGCCATTCTGAGCGTCGAAGAGATAACTCTCGAAGATTTCGTAGTGGGTGAGGCCGTAAGGGACATGTGTCCGTACTGGACGTGTTCAAGTCGCTGGGAGCAGGAAAAGATCATGCCGGAAATAGAAAAGTTCATTTTCCCGGAAACCGAGGCACACATCCGGAAAAAGACGAAATCTAAAGGAAAGCCCTGGAAGGCGTATAAAAGGCCCGGATGCGTGCAGACCCGCGATTATGAAACCTATTATGAAGAGATGACGGAGCGCGCGGTGTGAATGGGGGGGTGCCCTTATAAAAAAACCAAAAATAAGTGTTTGAAAAATTGACCACCGCCGAAAAAAGCGGTGGTGGCAAAAATGCCGCGAGGTTTTAAGGTGACAGTCGAATGGCGAAGTTTTATGATCTGACAAAGTCGAGTTACACGAACTTTCTCTCGTGTCCCAAAATGGCGTGGCTCTACCAGCATAAGAGAGAGGAGGTTAAAGAGGACCCCAAAAGGACGCAGAGGCTTTCAGAAGGGAACAAAGTAGGTGAAGCGGCCAAAGGACTTTTGGGAGAATATGTCGACGTCACGGAAAGATTTTCCATGGGCGCCCTGGACATCGCCAAAATGGCGGAAAAAACGAGATACCACATGGGACTCGGCACTTTGAACATTTGCGAGGCGGCGTTCATCTATGACAGGTGTTACTGCGCGGCCGACATACTCCACAGAACCGAAAATGGATGGGACATGTACGAGGTTAAATCCGCGACGAGCATATCCGAATGGCATCTTAGAGACACCGCGTACCAGAAATATCTCATTGCCAAAACGGGGACGAAGATAGGGAAGGTCTTCATAGTGCGCATAAACGGCGACTATGTTTATCGCGACAGGTTCAGTCTCAATGACTTTTTTGTCATCGAGGACGTCACGGAAAGTCTTGAAAAATATTTCCCCGGCCTCGAAAGAAACATCCCCAGGGCGAAGGCCGTGATACTGGGGGATGATGAGCCCGAAACGAAGGCGTGCAGGGCCTGCAAGGGTTCATACAGGTGCGACTTTTGGGATTACTGCATGAAGGGCGCCCCCGAGCGCAGCGTCTTTGACCTCTACCGCGTGAAAGCGGAGGACGCCGCGAACCTTTACAACGAAGGCATACGCTCTTTTGAGGACGTCCTAAAATCGGACGTGACGCTCTCTTCAATACAAAAACTCCAGATAAAGGGGACGATGAAGGGCGGGGACATCATCGACAAAGCGGGGATAAAAAGCTTTCTCGACACGCTCTGGTATCCCATGTATTTTCTCGATTTCGAGACCTTCCAGACCTCGCTTCCCGTGTACAAAGGCCAGAGATACAACCAGCAGATACCGTTCCAGTATTCGCTCCATTACATTGAGGAGGAAGGCGGGGAGCTTAAACACAAGGATTTTCTGGCGATGCCCGGGGAGGACCCTAGGCGGGATATAGCGGAAAGTCTCGTGGAAAACATCCCGGAAGGCGCGTGCGTTTTGGCGTACTACATGAAATTTGAAAGAGGAAGGATAGAGGAGCTCGCGGAGAATTTTCCCGATCTTAAAGATAAGCTTCTCGCGATAAGAGACAATATAAGGGATCTTCTGGACCCCTTCCAAAATGGGTATTATTACAACGCCGCGATGGGCGCGAGTTTTTCCATAAAGAGCGTTCTCCCCGCGGTTTTTCCGGACAATCCCGAGCTTGACTATCACGGGCTCGAAGATATTCACAACGGTCTGGAAGCCACCGAGGCGTACCACAAAATGACCGCCTGCGACTCGATGGAGCTGGAAAAGACGAGACGGAACCTTTTGAAGTACTGCGAGCTTGACACCTTTGCGATGGTTCTTTTATGGAGAAAGCTCATTGAGGTCAGTGGGGAAGGAGACAAATGAACGCTGCATACACTCTTGAAATTTTAAAGATTCTGATGGATGAAACCGATGAGACACATCCCATGAAGCTTGAGGACATCGCGGAAAAACTCAGGGAAAAATACGGTAGCAACACGGAAAGAAAGGCAGTGGGAAGATGCATTGAGGATCTTGGCGGGGGTCTTGAAAGCGGAGGATGGCCATACAGGATAGAGCACGCGCCGAACAAGGGTTATTACATTTCCGAGCGGCCTTTTGAAAACGCTGAGCTTCGCGTCCTTATAGACGGCGTTCTCTCGTCAAGATATCTCAACTCCACGGTTTCTCAAAACCTCATAAACAAGCTCATAGCCCAAGGTGACAGAAACTTTCATCCGAACGTTTCCTCCGTCACAACGATTTTGGACGACTGGTCAAAGACGTCGACGATAGAACTTTTTGACAACGTTGAAACGATTGAGTCGGCCATGAAGAAGAATGTACAGATATCATTCAATTACTCGCATTTCGACGTCTCGGGCGAGCTCGTCGTGTCGCGCCTTCATGACAATGTGTCGCCGTACAGGCTGTTTGTCAAAAATCAGCGCTACTACGTCATGGTGTACGAGGACGGCGCGAATGAGCCGGGATATCTTAGGGTCGACAAGATAAAGGACATAAAAGAGCTTGACGCGGCCGCCAAAGACATCAGAAACATACCGGGGTACAAGAGGGATTATAATCTAGAAACCATAATCACCACCCTTCCGTACATGTTTTCCGGTCCGACGGAACACATCCGCATGCGCGCAAAAGAGGAGGCGATAGACGCGATATGGGACTATTTCGGAAAGAACGCGACCATCGGAAAACAGCCGGACGGGACTTACATGGTTAGCATCAACACCGGCGCGAGGGCCATGGAGTACTGGGCGCTGCAGTATGTCGGTCTTGTGGAGATAGTGGAGCCTAAGTCCCTCCGCGACAAAATTCGCGACGACCTTTCATGCGGACTGGATAAATACAGCGAAGACAAAAAATCATGACGGACGATCTTAAAAAACTCATAAAAATCATTTGCGACCACGGAGAGGAGATATGCGAAAGCTCACGCATGGCGAAACTTGTGAGGCCCTACATGGAGCTTTCCGAAGAGTACTCCAGGCGCGGGGTGACCCCGTATTTTTCTGACGTGTACGCGGCATATTACCGCATGAACGGGCCGTCCGGCTCGTCTCCCGAATTCAAAAAAACTTATTTTTCGTATCTCGAGCGCCTGAGAGCCGGCGAGGACATATCGTACGAGGAGATAGCGAAAGGGCTGTACGAAACAGAAAAGAAACATCAGTTTTCCCTCATCACCAAAATGCTCGCCACGGCGAAAGATGACTCGCCCGTGTACGACGCCGGGGTAGCTCAGGTTTTGGGTGTCGGTGTCATAGGACAGGGGCCCTTTTCTGAAAAGCTTAAAAGGGGGGAGATGCTCATTGAGGAGATGAAAAGGGTCTTAGGCGAACTCTCAAAAGACGAGGATTTTTTGTCGGTCGTCAGGATTTTCGATGAGGTCTATTACAAAAACAAGTTCCCCTTCTTCGCGAAATGCCATTTCATTTTCACGGTCTATGTTGACGGAAAAAAGAAAAAGAAGTCAGTCGCTGTCTTTTCGGAAGACACCGCGGAAGAGGAAGAGGGAGATAAATGACTGCCGGTTAATTTTAACCGTAGCTAAAGCGGACAACTCCGCTTTTTTTTTACTTCGCGGCGGCATTTCACATATCTTTTTGCGGCCGATAATGTTTTGTTTTTATTTTCCCCATGCTGTATAATGTTTTTAAGCACATGCATGAGGGACGTTATCACATGACGAAGTATTTTCTCGCCGTCGACATCGGCACGACAACAGCGAAACACACCGTCGGATGGACGGAAGACGGCAAATTACGCACGAAGGTCGTCTATTCGTTCACGGGTTATCTTGTGAGGCGCAGCGACGGCGTGACGTGGAATCTTGGTCTTCTCAGATCCGGACTTTTGGATGGCATGCGCGCAGCTTTCAGAAGGTATCCTTCCATAACGTCCGTGTCTATTGACGGCATGGGCAGTGACTACGTTCTCATGAACGGGGACGAGGTCATCCCTCCGTCTTTTTCATATCTTTTTGACAGGACGCAGAAGGCGATATATGCCGTTCACGAAAAAATACCGTTCCGGGACCTGTACATGGCGACGGGTGTGAGTTTCCAGCCTTACAACACTCTCTACCAGCTCTATGAGGACAGGATAACGGGAAGACTTAAAGACGCGACCGATTTTCTCATGATTCCGGACTATCTCGTGTATGTCCTCACTGGGAGAAAGGTCTCGGAATACACCGTGGCGACCACGACGGGACTTGTAAATCTCAAAGACAGGGATTATGACGCGTACACCCTCGCGATGCTCCGGTTTCAGGGAAAATATTTTAGGACCCCCCAAATGCCCGGGACCGTGATAGGAAAGCTTCGTCCGGAAGTGGAAAAGGCGGTCGGAGGAAACACGGACGTCGTGCTCTGCGCGTCCCACAGCACCGCGAGCGCCGTCTACGGGCTCGCCGCTGACATGAATGAGCCGTATCTTCTCATAGGCGAATGGGCACAGATGGGATGTCGCAAAAGACGCGGCGCGGCGGACTACACCTCGATGTATTCGGGCTTTTCCAATGAGGGGGGCGCGGACGGCGTGCTTTACGTCAAGAACACGATGGGGCTTTGGGTCATAAGCGAGCTTATGAGAAACTGGCCGCAGCTCACGATGGAGAAAGTCGAAAAGCTCGTAAAAAAAAGCACGTACGGTGTCACGCTTGAAATAAGTGACAGGAGGTTCGTCACGTCCCGGAACATGAGACGGACGTTCGATGAAATTCTGACGGACTGTCCGCCGCGCACGGTGGGTGACTATTTCAGGTGCGCGTTCATGAGCCTTGTGAGAAACTACGAAAAAATTTATTCCGCGCTTTTAACCAACTGTCCGAATCTTAGCCATACCCTCCGCGTTGTCGGGGAGGGTGCCAAAATTGATACGCTGTGCGAGCTTATCTCTAAAAATATCCACGTGAACATATCGCGGATGCCGTATGACGCCGCGTCGGCGGGAAACCTGAAATTTCAGATGGACATCCCCCGGGGAACATAAAAAAGGACGCCGTGCGGCGTCCGCTTTTTCAGTGCGTGGATTCGCGTCCTTTTCTTTTTTTGTCTTTTTGGACTGATTTGACGAATTCCGCGTGCTCTTCGGGTGTCTTTTTGCTCCTGTATTCCGTAAGTATAGCTTCCACGGCTTCCATGGTTTTTGGAGATATCACTTTTTTTTCGTCATATAGTCTCTTTTTGAGGTCCTGGGGCGTGAGGATGTATTTTTTAGCGGGACCCTTTATCCTGGCGTTCTTGTTCGTGAAGACCAGAACCGGGGTTATGGGGACGACGCCCGGCACGATGTCGCGAAGATATTCAGCGTGTTTCGCGCTTTGGCGAAGAGGGCTGTAATGAAGAGTCCTTTTCCCGTTCGATTTTTGCACCCATTCTGTGTCGGCGTCGGTGTGCGTGTGTATTGTGCCGGTCCAGTTTTTGACTTCGATGACGAAGACACCGCCAAGGGTTATCAGCACAAAATTCATTTCCGCGGTTCCGCCCCTGACATCCAGAATGTAGTCTTTGAGAACGCGGCAATGTCCGCCTTCGGTTTCACTTATAATTCTCTCTACCTCTTTTTCACTTTCCCTTTCCGCTGCGAGGGCGCGTCTTTCCGCCGCGAGGCGCTTTGAGGACGTCTTTTTGGAGACGACGACGAGGACGGTGATGAGCGCCGCCAAAAGAATCGCGAAGATCGCGATGCCGATGTAGATGTACGTTTCCGTGCTCGTCAAAGCGAGATGGGTTTCCATTTCCGCGTGTTTCCTTTTTTCTTTACGCATAA
>JAJQAJ010000031.1 GCA_021203865.1 Clostridia bacterium | reverse complement strand
ATCCTCTCTCTTAAAAAAATTGTGCGGCTTTTTACACAAAATAATAGACACTACCCAATACATCCGAGTTCCAAATAACCATCAAAAGGCAGGTCAAAGAGGTTTAAAAAAACAGCAAACCGTTTTTTCCTGTGTCTTTGTCACTATCGGTTATTTTCGCGAAATCGTCTGTGTCAAAAAATTCTTTTCATCCGCTGAAATGTTTTCAATTCTCATAATGTAATCTGTTTCCTTACATATCACCCTACTTCATATATACGACACTGTCTGAAAATCAAAGTATGGGCCGTCTTTTATTTCTTCAGTAACGTCTCTTTCTCATACCGTACCTCAACAGCCATATCCTTTCGTCATACCAGAAGGTCGGACTGTTTATCCTCGCCATCGAGTCCCGGAACTCGCATACAAAGTCCACAGCCTCCTTCGTCATGAAGTAAAGCTCCTCCTCCGTAAAGCCGAGATAAAAAAACGCACCCTTATGAAAAGTCTCAACGCCGTTTCTTCGTCTCCCCCAAGGTACGCATAAATTCTCATCATGGCTGAGGACACGTTCTCCTAGTCCGTGGCATACGGCCATCCAGTAAAGTTATATCCCGGCGGGCCCCACCCGATGACTATCTCTTTCTTAAAGCTTTCCCTTCTAAGAGCTTCCCGTCGTCCTCGATTTTCTAAGGTCACTTACGGCAGTTTAACAAGAATGATTTTCAAGGGTTACCAGCTACCTACTATATATGGATTTTCCAGTAACCAGCCCTAACAGGCTCGATAACGGGGAAAATGAGGGTCCAAAAACAGCAAAAAAACTCCCCGTACGTAATTTGGACGCAAAAACCCTTAATAAATCAATATATTGTGTTTTGAAAGACACAAAACACAATATATCGCGGTCATTATTCATTTGGCGCAGGGGACAGGATTTGAACCTGCGAGTAGAGTTACCCACTACACGATTTCCAATCGTGCTCCTTAAACCACTCGGACACCCCTGCATTGATTTAAGTGAAATTCAATTGCCTTACCATCATATAAAACCCGATGGAAAAAATCAAGCGATTTGCCAAGGTAAGATTGCGCCACTCTCAGTATCCCATTATGACGAGGATGAAAAGCCAGGCAAAACCGTAATACGCTACCGCCGCCACGAGGTCGTTTATGGTCGTGATGAGAGGTCCCGACGCCACGGCGGGGTCTATGTGCATCTTTTTGAAGAGTGTAGGAATTAGCGTCCCGAAAAGTGCCGAAAGCGTCATGGCTATGAGAAGCGCAAGACCTATGCAACCGCCCGTCGCGAATGAAATGTTCACCTCATTTTTCATGAGACAAAGATATCCGCCCGCGAAAGCCGCGGAACCCACACCAAGAATGAGACCATTCAGAGCGCCCACTCTCACCTCTCTCCATATCATGTGGCGAAGCTCTTTTCCGGACACCGTTTCATACGAGAGGGATCTAACGGTGACGGCGAGCGACTGCGTGCCGACGTTTCCGGCCATATCAAGAACGAGTGACTGGAAAGCGACTATGAAGGGGAGCCCTATTATGACGGTTTCAAACCTGTCTATGACGTATGACACCACAAGGCCCAGGACGAAGAGAATGACAAGCCATGGAAGACGCTTTTTGAGCGACTGGCCAATCGATTCCTCCCTGTCGTTCTCCGATGTGAAGCCGGCGAGTTTAGCGTAGTCGTCACCGAACTCCTCTTCCGAAGCTTCCACAAGATCGTCCGACGTTATGACACCTATGACGTCTTCATTTGGACCTATGACGGGGATGGAGTCCTCGGAATAATCTTTCAGCTGTTCGAGGCACTCGGACACGGTTTCGGTCGCGTCGACAGAGGGGTAAGACGTCTTTATTATGTCTTCGAGATTGTCGCCGTTTCTCGCGACTATGAGGTCTCGGAGGTTTATGGCGCCGTAGTACTTTCCGTCACCGTCCTCGACGTAAACGGTTGACACGTTGTCGTTGTCCGCCGCCTGGGCTATCATGGACTTCATGGCCTGCTTCACGGTCATCCCCTTCTTTATGAGTATGAAGTTCGTCGTCATGAGTGAGCCCACCTGATCGTCCGAGTAGGAGTTTATAAGGTTAATGTCCTCCACCGCCTCGGACTCCATGAGAGTCATTATCTCAGCTCTCGTGGAAGGCTCGAGTTCTTCGAGGACGTCCACGGCGTCGTCGGCGTCCATGGACTCTATTATGTCGGCTGCACGGTTCTTGTCGAGGGCGGTTATGAAGTCTTCCGGGTTTTCGAGGTACGCGAAAAGGTCGGATATCTCGTCATCCGGCAAAATTCTCAAAAGCCTTTCCCTCTGCTCAAAATTGAGCTCCTCGTAGAGATCCGCGAGGTCGGCACTGTGGTACTCATCAAGTCTTTCCGCGAGGTCAGTGTCGGAAAGATCGCTTTCAAGAAGTTTTCTCAGTTCATCTAAGGCTTCTAATTTGTCTTCCATTTCCCCTCAAAAAACAAAAGAGAAAGGGCAGCTCCTTTGGAAAACTCACTTTCGTCCAAAAGGAAACTGCCTCCTCCGGTGACAATGGTACTCCCGGCGGGAATCGAACCCACAACAGCCCCTTAGGAGGGGGCGATTATATCCATTTAACTACGGGAGCTAACACCTAATATATTACATTAAACATGTCAAAAACGCAACATGTTTTAAAGGGCGAAAAGAAAAATCACATCCCTTCTTTAAGCTCGTCCGCGAGCGCGGTTATGGCAATCTTCGCCGCGGCAGAAAGAGCGGGACGAAGCGTCACGCTCGTCGTCGTAAATCTTATGTTTGTTGAGCCGGAAAGTTTTTCCTTTATCGCCCTGCCTGCGGCGGGCGCCCAGCTGCCGTTTTCGATTATGCCGACCGTCCTTCCCTGGAAATTTCTCTCAACTATTGCGTCGAGAAACTCTGATACGGGCGGGAATATCCCCCCAGCATAGGTGGGGCAGCATATGACGGTCTTTGACAGGGCGAAAGCCCTCGCTTCGCTTAACGACCAGTGTTCGCGCGACAAATCATGAAGCTCGCACTCCACTCCTCTCTCACTGAGTTTTTCGGAAAGATATTCCGCCGCGGCCTTCGTGTGCCCGTACACCGACGCAAAACCTATGAAAACGCCCTCTCTTTCAGGCATGCACTTCGCCCAGAGCATGTATTTTTCTATGTAGTAACCTATGTTATCTTTGAGAACAGGCCCGTGCAGGGAACAGATGGTGTTCACAGAGTACGAGGAAAGTTTGTAAAGAAGGTTTAAAACATTCTCGCCGAATTTTCCGACGATGCCTATGTAGTATCTTCTCGCCTCATCCTCCCAGTCCTCCGGGTCGGTTGTGTCAAGTGCCCCGAACTTCCCGAACGCGTCCGCCGAAAAGAGCGTCTTTGAAAAAGAGTCGTATGACATCATGACCTCGGGCCAGTGCACCATGGGTGCGAAGACAAATTTGAGGGAATGTCTGCCAAGCTCCAGAACGTCCCCGTCCTTTACCTCAAACTTTTCATACTCAAGACCTTGGTAATAAGAGCCTATCATGTTGAACGTCAGTTTGTTTCCCACAACCACGCAGGAAGGATACGCCTCCATGAATGCCTCGAGGGCGGAGGAATGATCCGGCTCCATGTGAGAGACGATTATATAATCGGGGCTGTCACCTTTGAGAACTTCGGAAAGGTTTTCAAGCCAGATTTTCTCGAAATCCGCCCCACACGCGCCGCAAACCGTGTCCATCACGGCGATTTTCCCGTCCATGATAACGTACGAGTTGTAGCTTATACCGGAAGGCACTGGGTAAAGGTCTTCAAAAAGATCCGTCACGTGGTCATCCACGCCGATGTAATAAATGTCGTCACTGATTTTTCTCATAATTTTAACACAATAATTGAGATTTATGTACATATGAGCAGCACCCAATTGGCAGTTTGACATGCCAACTCGGGAAAACGTCATTGCCTCAAAGAGTTTAAAATCGCTACACCTGATATTGCGCAATTTCTATTTTTATGACCATGCCCTGCCTTTGCCGGGCATAAAGCAACATGAAAACAGACTTTTTTTCATACTTCCCCAAGACACATTCTCATATCTTTACTTTTAGTAACATATCGATTGTCGACATGCTCAATTTGAGAAGTCCTTTTACTGCATTCCTTAGAATTCCATAAAATATTCTCGTAATGAGCATCATGAAATCAAATCCGAGAGTCTGACGAACAAAAATATTTTCACCAGAATTTATCGCTATAACATCATGCAAACCGTCAGCGTAAGTCTTAATGTGACTGAGATAATCCTAAAGTGTGCAGGTTATATAGCCGTCCGGCACCCGGTCAGTCAGGGCCTTCATGACAGAATAAGACCGTCACATCCCATGCGTCACACAGAATCCTGATTTCAAGTCTCACCGGGGAATATGATGACATATCTCGACGGACTTTTTTCAACGCAGAACCTGACAATTTTCATGAAACGCTCTGATTCAGTCTTCGGCATGGAAAAGACAATGTTTCGCCACGCCTTTTCATCACCCAGATATAAAATTGACCTCAGCGAATCACAGCCGTCGAACATTCCCGTGCCAACTGTCGTCACGCTTTTGGGGATGACCACTCTTTCAAGCTTAGGACAATCGCAAATCGCACGGCTGCCGATAGCCGTGATGCTGTCCGGGATGTAAAGACGGGAAAGAGACGAGCATCCGGAAAAAGAGCGTTCACATATTACCGTCACCGTGTCGGGAAGATAAACTGACGTGATGAGCCTGTCATTCATAAAAGCCGCCGGCGCCACCCCTATCACGGCAAGTCCGAGATGTTCGTACGGCACGACAATGTCCGCGTCCCGGCATGATCCTTTCCCGCTCACCATCAAACCTTTGCCGCGTCCCATGTAACTTAGTCCCTCACTCGCATTCTGCCTTTCAGAATACGTTTCCAGATAATTTCTAAGTTCTGAAACATCCGGGTTCTCGTTTTCGGCGGCGGCCGGGATTTCGTCGGGCTCGGCGTCGTTCGGATAGACCATGAGAGATGACACCTTCCTCCCGAAAGCCCGCGGAAGGCTTTTTTCGATTTCTTTCTTCTTTCCGAGGTATGTGACCTTCCTCACGGCGCGGCAGCCAGAAAAAGCGTTCTCGGAAAGTATGACGCCCGCGCCCAAAGTTATCTCCAGAAGCGACGTGCAGCCGGAAAACGCGAGATTCATGACGGTCACACCGCCCGGCACGGATACTGTGGAAAGAGACGAACACCCGGAAAAGGCGCCCACTCCGATGTATTTGATGGTCTCGGGAAAGTATACGGATTTTATTTTATTTCTGTTTTCAAAGGCATATCCGGCCACCCCTACGATTTGTTTGCCGTAATGAAGTTCTGGCAGGACGACGTTCTTGTTTACGCAAGAGCCCATGTCCATGACAACAAAACCATTGCCCTCTTTTTCAAATTTAAGGCCGGAGCTCACAACAGTCGGGGCATCGTCAGCACGCACGGGGATATCTTCAACACTCTCCGGCTTTTTCTTCTTCCCCCTCTTTTTAGATTCAGCCGCGCTCTCACCGCCCACCGACGCGTCCTTTTCCGCGAAACTCAGCGCTGAATAAAGATTGGCGTTTGAAGAGCCCACGCTTATGAGATTCCAGTCGGACCCGCTTCCGAGATAGGTAATCGTCTCAAGTTTGTCGCAACCTAAAAAGACGTCGTCGCCGATGGACGTCACGCTCTTGGGAATGGTCACATTCTCAAGTTTATCACAGCCGGAAAAGGCGAACGAACTGATGGCCGCAAGACCATCCGGAAGCGAAACGCTCGCGAGGTCTTTGCAGGATGAAAACGCCGATGAACCTATGGAGGTGACGCTTTTTGGGAGCACCACGGACACGAGACCTTCCGAACACGAGAACGCCGAAGGGGCCACGCCAACAACGGGACGCTTCCTTTGTTCCGGCGGAACAACTATCTCACCGTCCTCGCAAGAGCCCCTGCCAACGACGAGGTATCCGTCCTCTCCGGGTTTCATGAGAAGTCCTTTGGAATAACCGCTCGCATCTTTTTGGGAAAGAGTGCCTTTGAGACCGGATGAAAGGTCTTTTATCACATCATGTGAAGGATACGGAAGGAAGGTTTTTTTCGCTCCAGAAAAAGGTTCGTTTGACGCGCCCACATCAGCTTTTCCGAAGTCCTCCTCACTTCCGTAGAAGAAAACCTCTTCAAGCGAAAGACAGCCCGAAAAGGCCTCCTCGCCCACTTTTTTTAAGTTTTTCGTCAGCTCGATGCGTTTCAGACTCTCACATCCGGAGAATGCGCTGTCACCCACTTCGGAAAGTTCATAGTTCGTCCCCACGGAAATAAGAGCCGCGCATCCGGAAAACGCACCCTTGCCGATGCTTTTCATCCCCGCGGAAACCACCTCCCTAAGCGCCGTGCAGCCCGTGAACGCCATGGCTCCGACGGCGTACCCGGAAAACGGTATCGTGACTTTTGTTATGTGGGCACAATATTTGAACGCCCCGTCACCTATCCCCATGACCTCCTCTCCCCTGTAAACGGAAGGAATGGCTATCTCGGACGCCCGGCAAAAACCTACGGCCGCGACGAGGTACCCTTTGGACGTTTTTTCAAATTCAAGCCCGCAGGGCACTATCTCCCTTCCATTTTCGTCCGTCACAGGAAAAGACGAAGCTGAGGCGGCATATATGTCCCTGGGGAGGGTGTCCTTACAGAAGGGACACTGAGCGCTCTCGTCCGTCCGCCGGCAACAGATGGGATAAATCACTTCTTCCCTAAAATGCACACCACATTCGGGACAGAACCTTCCGAGATATAAGGTTTTGCAGTTTCTGCACTTGTACAACTTGTCTTCTCCTTAAAATTCTTTTTTTCCCTCTATTTCCTCATTTTACGGGCCGGAAAAGCTCTCACACCCGGTTAATTTTAACCGCAATATGTCGCGATGGAACCCGAATCGCAAAAAAATGCCAGAGGGTTTCGGAGTTGCCGCTCCCGGGCGCCCCCACATCTTAGAGATTTCCAAATCCGTGTCAGGCCGCGGGAAAATTTTCAAGCGTGGTTAATTTTAACCTCAGGGAATTGTGATTAGCCCGAAATACTGTAAAAGGAAGACCGTGGCGAATATCGTCACTATCGAGCAGATGCTCGTCCACACGACATACTGTGTCGCAAGCTGTTCGTCGCCGCCCATGTTCCCCGCCATGACGGCGCTCGACACGGCGACCGGCGTCCCGAAGAGCGCGATAATCGTGGGATAGTTCATGCCCGCCGCGAAAAAGTTCGTGTAACTGTCTATGAGAACGGCGCAGCCTATCCCCAAAAGAGGAGCGACGACTATCCTCATTATAACACCCACGACTATCTCCTTCGTCATGCCGTGCGCCGACCTGAACTCGAACTGACCGCCTAAAACTATGAGCGCGAAAGGCGAACAAATGGCTTTCAGGTCATCGACAATGGTGTATATTATGGTGAGGTCGCCTTTGAGTGTGAAGGGCACGTCCCCGCCGGTCACGGCGCGTTCAAGCTCCCTTATGCCGACAAAAAGAAGCCCTGTGAGCGTCCCCAAAAGGACGGGGTTGGTGACGATGTTTATGACAGTCTTTTTGACGGTGGTTCTAACCGATGGCGTCTCCCCCGCCTTCTTTTTGGCTCTTTTTGCCCTTCTTTTCGCGGCTCTGCCCGCGGGCCCGTCGTCAAAGACGAAATAAGACGTTTCGGAAAGCGAAAAGTCACCGAAAAGTTCATCGCCGCCGGATGAACCGGCTGAAACGCCACCCGGGTTTCCGAAAAGGTCGTCCCCGGAAGATTTCAAAGAAAGGTCATCCGCAAAAACATCGCCAGAGCTGGACTCCGAGATGACAAGGGCTGACGCCCCGTTTCCTTCCGGGCCTTCGAGAAGCTTCTTCTGCTTTCTGTTTTTCGCGTCAAAATAAGAGAGAGCTATCACCGCGAGGATGTTGCAAAGCGGCGCAGAAAAAGCCGAAACCATGCCTCCCACGGCGGCTGCCTCCTCTCCGCCTATCCTCGATATGAGAACGAGACCTATTATCGCGAAGTTACAGCGGAACGTGACCTGGGTTATGACCCCGCGCCGGTCGTTTCTCTTGGTGGTGAGAACGGCGACGAGAAGACCTATGCCGAATATAACCACCATGCCTATGAGGCAGTATGCCACGAAGTTCCATGGTATGTCGGAAAAAGAGTCCATGCCGTCATATATGTTTATGAAGAGCATGCACGGGAGAAGCACGTTGAAAACAAGCTTGTTCCCCACACTGAGGAAAGGCTTTGTGAGAAAGCCGACGCGCTTTAAAAGATATCCCAAAAGGATTAGGAGCACTATCGGGGCTATTGAGTTCAGCGTGGATAAGAATATGTCTCCCATGTCTTTCGTCCTATGTCTATATTATAGGATGCCGGAGCGAAAAATCAACATCAGCGAAAAGAAAAAAGCCCGCCTGGCGGGCGCAAGGCCGCGGAAAAAATCACAGCATCTTGTAATTTTCCACGCGGATGATCTCTTTTTTGACGAAATGTTTCGTGGATTTGGAGTCGTACGTGATGCCCAGAAGCAGAATCTCGCCTGTATATTCGGCGAAATACTTGTCATAGCCGTTTTTCTTTATCTGAGATATGGCGGCGTCGGGCGTGTCATCCACTTTGAACTCCATTATCATAGGAATGACGTCCTTTCCCTTCCTCGGCTCAAACACCACGTCGGCCCTCCCGCGTCCGGAACTTGCTTCCGTCTTTGAAAAATAATCGTTTATCACGTTGAAATAGGCGAGCCTCACCGTGTTGGAAAGTTCATGTTCATTGTTATAGTCATATTCGTTGGAAACATAATCGTTGTGTATCCTTCTTATGTCTTCGGCGAGCCTGTCGAGGTCCTCTTCCCCGTCGCCGTCAAATGTCAGGCTGACTATTTCCGCGGAAATCAGCTCGAATTCGTTCGACTCGATTGAGCCCAGATTTTTTAAAACGGAGAGAAACTGCTCATATATCTCATGGTTCGGGATTCTCACGGTTCCGTCCGTTTTCACCTCGGTCACGCCCGCGCGCGCCTTGACAAGAGTTTTTTTGTCAAAAGCGAGGTATCCGAGATGCACGAGGATGGCGAGGATGTCGTCAAGGTTGCTGATTTTCACAAGGTCGTTCTGATATCCGGAAAAATCAACGTCCCTCTTTTTTTCGTTCACGAGGTCCAAAATGATTTTGTGTATGCCGAACCTGTTGTCCTTTATGTATGAAAGAAGATCCTCAAAATACTCGGTGTCCGTCCAGTACGCCTCCACCTTGTTTTCGGTCAGCGCCCTGTAGACGGAATTGGGATTGTATATCTCGATTCCGTCAAGGTTGTATCTGTCATACCAGTATTTCAGTTCGTCGAACGACGCGGAATATCTCTCACAAAGAGCCTTCACCTCATCCGAGGTGAAACCGATGTACTCCTTCACCGGGCCGGGCCGCAGCATCGTGTACTCCGAAAACATGTTCAATGTGGAGTTTGACCCGTATTTTTTTATCGGAAGAATGCCCGTCATGTACACAAAAGTCACAAAATCGTGATTTTTAAAGAGGTCTTTTAAAAACTGCAGGTAGAGTTCCTAGCTCTCCGTGTCGTTTTTTCTCTCCCTGAAAGGACAGTCCCACTCATCGACTATGAACACGAACCCCGTGCCCGTCTCCCCGAAGACATCCTCAAACATTGAGATAATGTCATCATCGTCACCGTCAAAATCAATGTCGGGATTTTCCTTTTTTATTTCAGCCGAAATCTTCTTTGTCAGTTTCTTGATGCCGGTCTTCGCGTCGACATCTTTTTTGATGATCTGCGCAACGTCGAAATATATGACATTGTGCCTGTTGAGATGCTCTCTGTAACTTTCGTCCGCCGCGATTGCCAGATTGTCGAAAAGCGCATCCGAATGACATCCGCGGCTGTAATAAGCCGTGAGCATGTCGGCGGCCACCGATTTTCCGAATCTTCTCGGTCGGGTCACGCAAATGTATTTGCCGACACCTCGCATGTAGTCATTGAGACAGGCGATGAGCCCCGTCTTGTCTACATACAGCCGCCTCGAGAGATGTTGCTCGAATTTGACGTTCCCGGGATTCAGATACATTCCCATTTTCGCTCCCAATCACAAAAAAATCATTTTTTCTCCGAGATTATGTCTAGATACTCGTCGTAGTTCACGGTCTTGTCGAAGACCTTCGTGCCGTTTATCTCGATTATCCTGTTTGACACCGTGTTCATGAGTTCCTGGTCGTGGGACGTGAAGAGCATGCAGCCGCGGAAACTCTTCATGCCGTTGTTGAGCGCGGTTATGGCTTCGAGATCGAGGTGGTTCGTGGGCTCGTCGAGGATGAGAAAGTTCCCGCCTTCGAGCATCATTTTGGCGAGCATGCACCTCACCTTCTCGCCTCCGGAGAGCACCTTCGCCTGTTTTAAGGCCTCCTCACCGGAAAAAAGCATGCGCCCGAGCCATCCCCTGAGATACTCCTCGTAGTGGTCCTTGGAAAACTGGGAGAGCCATTCGACGAGCGTAAGATTCACGCCCTGGAAATACTCATTGTTGTTTTCGGGAAAATACGACATGTTTATGGTCTTTCCCCAGCGCACGGACCCCGAATCGGGCTGAGTTTTCCCCGCGAGGATGTCGTAGAGCATGGACACGGTCGTCGACTTGTCGGACACGACGCCTATCTTTTCATCCTTCTGGACGGTGAAGGAGACGTTCTCGAAGTAACCTTTTTTCGTGAGGTTTTCGACGATGAGGATGTCGTTGCCTATCTCCCTCTCGTATTTGAAGTCTATGTACGGATATTTCCTAAGCGACGGCTTGAAATCGTTTATCGTCAGCTTTTCGAGCTCTTTTTTCCTCGATGTCGCCTGCCTCGATTTGGACGCGTTGGCGGAGAACCTCGCTATGAACTCCTGGAGCTCCTTCGCGCGCTGCTCGTTCTTCTTGTTCTGGTCCTTCATCTGTCTCGTGAGAAGCTGTGAGGACTCATACCAGAAGTCGTAGTTTCCCGGCATCATGTTTATCCTGCCGTAGTCGACGTCGCATATGTGCGTGCACACCCTGTTGAGGAAGTGCCGGTTGTGCGAGACGATTATTATCGTGTTCTCGAAATCCATGAGATAGTTTTCCAGCCATCTCGCCGTCTTTATGTCGAGGTTGTTCGTGGGCTCGTCTAAAAGAAGAATGTCGGGGTTTCCGAAAAGCGCCTGCGCGAGCAGGATTTTTAGTTTCGTCTTGGCGTCGACGTCACCCATGAGGGTGTCGAAAAGCGAGGATTCGATGTCAAGGGCTGAAAGAAGGGTCGTCGCGTTGTATTCGGCGTCCCAGCCGCCGAGTTCGGAAAACTCGGTTTCAAGCTCGCTCGCCCTTATGCCGTCCTCCTCCGTGAAATCTTCCTTCGCGTACAGCGCGTCCTTTTCGTCCATTATTTCGACGAGTCTTCTGTGGCCCAGCATGACGCAACGGAGCACCGTGACATCATCGAAGGCGTTCTGGTTTTGCTGCAGAACGGACATTCTCTCGGTTTTGTCAAGCGAGACGGAGCCCTTGTTGGGTTCCACTTCCCCGGAAAGCACTTTGAGGAAGGTCGACTTCCCCGCCCCGTTCGCGCCTATGATGCCGTAGCAGTTGCCCTTGGTGAATTTTAAGTTGACGTCTTCAAAAAGTTTCTTGCTGCCGTACTGCAGCGACACGTTCGTGACTTGTAGCATAATCCCTCAATATGTCCGCGCCTTGGGGCGCGCTTTGTTTTCCACAAACATGTTATATTTTTGACGCAGGATTGTCAAACACAATGGGATATCGTCACCCCATGAGCCTTACCGTGATGTACTCAAAAAGGTCCGACATCTCCTCGGGGGATTCCGTGAAGCCGCCGTTCACCCAGCGCCTCACAAGCTCATATCCGCCGTGACATATGAAAAAATATAACTCGTCAAAGCGCGGACACTCCCTGCGGGATTTTTCCCTTATTTGGCTGACAATCTCGGGAAGCGAGAAAATCTTTTCGGGGAGATGTTCGTCGATGTTGCCGCCAAGCATCACCGCCGCGAGCTTGCGGTTTTCCCGGAGCGTGTACATGAGCCCCGTGAGTGCGCTCTCACCGTCACGACCTTCGCCGAGGCTTTCACTCAAAAGTCTCAGAAGGTCAGCCTCAATGTCGTAGTAAAGCGCTGACTGGTCCGCGTAATACTTGTAAAACGTCGTCCTGTTGATGCCCGCCCGTCCGCATATTTCGGATATCGTGACCTCCCCGAAGGCCTCACCCTGCAAAATGTCAATGAGTGCGTCTTTCAAAAGTCTCTTGGTGAGCCGTATTCTCTGATTTTCCATACCGCCTCGACAAAATTAAGAAATTTGTTGCGTAAACGCGCTTCCCGCCGCGCGTGTCGCTTTGACGTCGTTTTGGGCTTATTTGCCACGGGCCCAAGCTCCTCCGCGGTTGACGCGCGTCCGACCCCGTAATTATAATTGTTTCAGACATGAAAATCAACACAGCGTTGATTTCACGAAGGAGTGTCCATGAAAAAATTTGCGGCTTTTTTAACAAAGCACCGGGTGTGCATCTTCATCGTGACCGTCGTGGTGGCTGTAGCGTGCACGGTGCTCATGCCTTTCGTCAATATCAATGAAGACATGACGAGTTATCTTCCCTCCTCCTCCAACATGAGGCAGGGCCTTGACATCATGGAAGATGAATTCGGCACGATTGAGATGAACGGCGAGTTCTCACTGATGTTCGAGGGACTTTCAGAGAGTGAAAAGGAGGCGATGTACGAAGAGCTTTCCGCCCTTGACGGTGTGTCATACGTGACATGGGACGCCGGGGATTCAAGGTACAATTCGGGCGAATACACGCTCTACAAAATAACACTTGAGACGACAAGCACAAAAAAGACCGATTCATTCATGAAAAGCCTCGTCAAGAGCTACAAAAAAAATTACACGGTCTACGGCTATTACCTGGAATCGGAGGACAGCGTCGTGGGTCAGCTCGTGCCGTGGGCAATCCTCATAGTGCTGGTCATACTTCTCATAATGTGCAACGCGTTCTTCGAGCCGGTGCTCATGCTCGCTTCCATAGGGGTGGCGATACTCATAAACATGGGCACAAACATCATCTTTGCCTCGGTGGCGTCAATGACCTATTCGATAGCGGCCGTTCTGCAGCTCATCCTATCAATAGACTACTCCGTCATGCTTATGCATAGGTACGGTCAGGAGAGACGGACGATTGAAGGCATGGCGAGCCGTGAAAAGGCGATGGAAAACACACTCTGCCACTCCTTCGGTTCGATTTCGGGAAGCTCGCTCACGACATGCGTGGGGCTTCTCGCTCTTCTCATAATGTCGTTCACGATAGGCACCGACATGGGGCTCGTACTCGCAAAGGGCGTCATATTCAGTCTCATCTGCGTCTTCACGACCATGCCGGCGCTGATACTTTGGAGTGACAAACTCCTCAAAATCACCGACAAAAAATACGTCCTGGAAAAAATCAGAGAGCACCGCGAAAAGCGGGGACGCGGTCCCGTGACGCCTTCCGAAAGCGGCGGCACGCCTTCACCGGAGGGAGACCTCCCCGAAAAGGAGGTGGTGAAATGATAGACAGGGCCGCGCGCGCGATAGGAAGATTCGCGTACAGATTCAGAATTCTCATGGTGATAATAGGAATCGCGCTTTTCGGCGTCGTGTGCTACACGCAGTCGCTCGCGACAATCTCCTACACCAACGACGCCAACGGCGACACGACCGTGACGGACGTGTTCCCGGAAGACACACTCGTAATTTTGGTGAGAAACGACGAGGCGGACGGTGTCATAGAATACGTCAAATCTCTCACGGAAGAGGGCGAGACAAAAGACGAACACATATTAGAGGTGCAGGCGTATTACAACACCCTCGGTCTCGAAATGACGCCTTCCGAGATTGTCGGAGCCATGGGCATGGACGGGCTTTCGGACGGCGTGAGCCAGGAGGAGCTTTCCGAATACATCGGCATGGTCTATTACCTCTATGACACCGTGGAAAAGACCGGTGAAAGTGTGGCGGACATGAGCCTTGTTGAGTTCATTTCAATCATTTCGGGAATGGACGGCGCGGACATGTCCGGTGAAACCATGGCCCTCTACGATTTCGTCGTATTCGCGGGCGAGCTTCTTTCCAACGAACAGATAGGCGGCATTTTCTCCGGCTTTATCGGGGAGCTCGGCGACGTACTCACGGAAAACCTCTCCGTCATGGAGGCGGGGAAGGCACAGCTCGTCGGCGAAAACTACTCTCGCATAACGCTTTACATAAACTATGTGCCGGAATCGGACGAGATATATGATTTTTACGACAGGATATCGGCTGATCTTGACGGCCTCACGAGTGAATACTACCTCATAGGCAACACGGCCATGTCGTACGAACTTTCCAAGACCTTCCGCTCCGAATACGTCATCATATCCATAGTCACGGCGGTGGTGATATTCGTCATCGTCTGTCTGACGTTCAGAAAGTTCTCCATCCCCGTGCTATTGGTCTGCATAATAGAGTGTGCGATATTCATAACCATGAGCTTCGAGGCAATGATAGGCTCGTCCATGTACTTCATAGCACTCATCATTGTCCAGTGCATTCTCATGGGCTCCATGGTCGACTACGGCATACTCATGTCAACCTATTACAGGGAAGTTAGGGCGACAAAGTCAAAAGAGGAGGCACTCCCCGAGGTCATGACGAGGTCCATCCGCGCCATCCTAACTTCCGCGCTCGTCATGATAGCCGTGACATTCATCCTTGGCGCCGCGATGTCCGGCGCGCTCGCGGACATACTTTTCACGCTCGGCATAGGCACTGTCGCCGCGGCTGTGCTCGTCATATTCTTCCTCCCTTCACTTCTTTCGCTCTTTGACAGACTCATAATGTGGGACTGGTACGGCGCGATAAAAAGAAGAAGGGCAAAAAAGCATGGAGATGAATCCCTGCCCGCCGAGACATCGGATGAAACGTCGGCCATACCGGAAGAGCCCGGCGGGGATATCGGGAGCGACTGAAAATTTTAAACAAAACCCGGACGGGTCTTTCCCGGCCGGGTGAATTTTTCATAAATTCGAACACGCGGTTTCAGACAGCGAACTGGCTCCTATAAAGCTCGAAATAATAGCCACGCATCTTTATCAGCTCCTCATGGGTGCCGCGCTCGACTATCTTTCCGTCCCTCATGACGAGGATGAGGTCGGCGTTTTTGACAGTCGAAAGCCTGTGCGCGACCATGAACGATGTCCTCCCCTTCATTATTTCAGAAAAAGACTTCTGAATGAGCTGTTCGGTCCTCGTGTCAATCGAGCTTGTCGCCTCGTCCAGAATGAGCATTGGCGGAAGATCGAGCATTATCCGCGCTATGCAAAGGAGCTGCTTTTGGCCCTGTGAGAGGGAGCCGCCGTCCTCTTCGAGATATGTGTCATAGCCTTCGGGAAGCTGCATTATGAAAGAGTGCGCGTGCGCAGCCTTCGCCGCCGCCACCACCTCCTCATTCGTCGCGTCTGCCTTTCCCATGACTATGTTGTCGCGCACGGTGCCGGCTTTGAGCCATGTGTCCTGCAAAACCATGCCGTAGTTTTTTCGAAGCGAGCTTCTTCTGACGTCCTTGACGTCCCTGCCGTCGACGGTGACTTTCCCCTCATCAACGTCATAAAAACGCATGAGAAGATTTATTATCGTGGTCTTGCCGCATCCCGTGGGTCCCACGAGCGCGACCATCTTTCCCGCCGGCGCCTCGATGCAGAGGTTCTCTATGAACTTCCTTTCGGGGTCATATGAAAAAGCGACGCCGCGGGTTTCGACATGTCCCTTTATGTCCGTGAGCAAGTCCTTCTTTTCTCTTGGCTCCGGAGTTTCGTCTATGAGCTCATAAACCCTCGCCGCGCAGGCCATGGCGTTCTGGAGTTCGGTTATGACGTCGGAGATATCGGTGAAGGGCTTGGTGTACTGGTTTGCGTACGAAAGAAGCGTAGTCAGTCTCCCCACGTTGAACGCTGCGGGAAGAAGCGCCGCCATGCCGCCAAAGATTATCGTCATAGCGCCCGTGAGCGCGACCAATGCGTATATGACGGAGTTTACGAATCTCGTGCAGGGGTTCGTGAGTGACGAATAGAAGAGAGATTTTAGCGAGACGCCCGTGAGGCGCTCGTTTATGTCGTCGAACTTTTCCGCTGTCTCCTCCTCCATGTTGAACGCCTCAACTTCCTTCATGCCGCCCACCATCTCTTCGATGTAGGCGGTCTCCTCGCCTCTCACCTCCGCGGTCTTTTTGAAGTATTTGTAGCTGTGGTTGGATATGTATCTCGCGACAAAAAGCGACAGGGGCGTGAGGACGAACACGACGAGCGCGATTATCCAGTTGAAATAGAGCATGAGGGCGAGAGTCGCGACTATCGTCAGAACCCCGGAGAAGAACTGTGTGAACGCCAAAAGAAGACCCTGCACGTACGTGTCGACGTCGGCTATGCAGCGGGAGACGATCTCGCCATATGACGTCGAGTCGAGAAAACTCAGAGGAAGGGTCTGTATCTTTGAAAACGCCCTGTCGCGAACCCGCTTTGAAACCGAATAGACTATGCGGTTGTTTATGACGCTCATGAAATACTGCGCCACTATGTAAAGAAGGACGACGGACGCGATGAGAAGAAGATCGACGGTGATGGAATAAACGTCCATGCCCTCGACGAGCACCTCTATGATGTCGCCTATGAGTATGGGCAGCGTCAGCGTTCCAGCGACGCACACGGCCGCGAGAAAAAGCGAGAGTATGACGAGCGGCATGTCCGGCCGAAGCTCTTTCAAAATCCTTTTGAAAGTCTCTCTACGCATTTTCCGGGCCCTCCCTTTCGTACTGGGTGTAATGTATCTCTTCGTAGAGAGGACAGTTTTTAAGAAGCTCTTCGTGGGTTCCCACGCCCACGGCTTTTCCCTCGTCAAGGACGAGTATCTTGTCGGCGTCCATGACGCTCGACGTTCTCTGGGAAACTATGAAGATGAGCGGGTCGTAGTCGAGGTTTTTAAGCGCCATTCTTAGTCTCGCGTCAGTCGCGAAATCGAGCGCCGAGGCGCTGTCATCCAATATGAGTATTTCGGGTCTTCTGACAAGCGCCCTCGCTATCGTCAGACGCTGTTTCTGGCCGCCGGAAAAATTCGAGCCGCCCTCGTCCACCGGTTCATCGAGACCGCCCGCCTTGGCGTCTATTATGTCGAGACCCTGCGCGGCGCCAAGTGCCTTCATGACTTCCTCGTCCGAGGCCTCGCTCCCCCAAAGAATGTTGTCTCTCACCGTGCCTTTGAAAAGCACAGCCTTCTGGGGGACTATGCCGCACATTTCCCGAAGCTTTCTGTCACCCACGGCGTTGACGTTGACACCGTCTATCTCCACCTTCCCGTCCGACGCGTCGTAGAAATGCGGGATTAAGTTTATGAGCGTCGATTTTCCGGCGCCTGTGCCGCCTATGACGCCCACGACGTCGCCTCTTTCAGCAGTGAAGGATATGCCGTCCAGGGCGAGGTCGCCGGTTTCGCCATACCGCATAGAAACGTTGTCGAAGGATATGAACGGCGCGTTTTTGATTTCTTCTGTCTTTTCGCCGCCGCGGGGCGTTGAACCCATGTGAAAAATGCCCGTTATCCTCTGCGCCGATGCAAAACCTCTCGATATGACCACGATGTGGGAGGCGAGTCGCAAAGTTTCCACGAGTATCTGTGCCATGTAGTTATATAGCGAGACGACGTTTCCTTGAGACAGACTCCCGTCCCCCACGCCTATCGCGCCCACGTATATCAGAACTATCACCATGACGTTGACGACGGCGTATGTCAGGGGGTTAACGAGCGAGGTTAAAAATCCAGCCGCACTCTCGCGCCTGTAAAGATTGGAAGTCGAACTTCGGTAAGCTTTGATGTCATCTTTTTCCCTGCAAAACGCCCTAATGACCCTGACGCCCGTGAGGGTCTCCCTGGTCTTCAAAGTGACGTCGTCTACCGCGGCCTGGACCTTTCTGTTCAAAGGTACGGCGAAAATGAGGATAATGACTATGACGGCTATCATGACGACGCATCCCACCGTCACGACAACGCCAGCCTCCCATGAGATGAGAAAGGCCATTATCATCGAGCCCACGACAACTATCGGAAACCTCAAAATGAGCCTTAAAATGCGATTCACCGAATCCATGACGTTGTTGACGTCAACCGTCATCCTGGTTATGAGCTTTGAAGTGCCCGCGGCGTCGAGTTCACTAAATGAAAGAGAGGCTATCTTCCTGTAAAGATCCGAACGGAGCTCTTTCGCGAACCCCACGGCGGCCTTGGCGGCAAAATACTGGGCCGTGACGGCCATCGCGAGCCCCAGAACGCCGAAACCCAGCAAAATCGCGCAGCAAATGAGAACATACCCCACACCCTCGCCCGCGTTGATGCCGTTGTCAATTATGGCGGCGACGACCCAGGGAACCAAAAGGTCGAAAATCACCTCGATAAGTTTGAAAACCGGGGCGAGAATCGACTCTTTTTTGTAGTTTTTGAGATATTTCATGAGCTCTTTCATCACAGAAGATTATAACAAAAAAGCCGCCTTTTTAGCAAGCGTTTGAATTTTGGCTCGCGGCGGCGGTTGACATGGAAAGCCGCGTGTGATAGGCTTGAATCAAAGTGTCCGGGGACCGGAAATCGGCCCGGAGGGGTTAAAATGTACAGAGTGCAGCTCAAAAAAGGCGAAGAAAAAAGAATAGTCGACGGCCACAGCTGGGTCTATGCAAACGAAGCCGCGAAAATCGAAAACATCGGCGATGCCAAAAACGGATCGCTTGCCGAGGTCTTCTCGCATGACTCGAAATACATCGGCAAAGGCTACATAAACCACCTTTCCAAAATTCTCGTGAGAATCTTCATAAGGGACGACGCTGAGGACACAAAAGAGTATTATCTCGACGCCATACGGCGCGCGAACGAAGCAAGGATGAGGCTCGGCTTTTCCGGCTCTTACAGGGTGGTATTTTCCGAATCCGATGGCCTCCCCGCGCTCATAGTCGACAAATATGAAAACGTGCTCGTCATGCAGTGTCTCTCCCTCGGCATAGACAAAAGAAAGAAGATGATAGCCGAGTGCCTCGAAGATATCTTCGCGCCGAAAGGCATATATGAGAGAAGCGACGCTGCCGTGAGGAAAAAAGAGGGACTCGAGGAATCAACCGGAGTCCTTTACGGAGAGGTTCCGGACCTCGTGGAAATCACCGAAAACGGTCTCAGAATTCTCGTTGACGTCAGAGGCGGACAGAAAACAGGCTACTACCTCGACCAGAAGGAAAACAGATACGCCGTGAGAAGATACTCAAAAGGCGAGGTCCTCGACTGTTTTTCAAATATAGGCGGCTTTTCCCTCAACGCGGCTCTTTCCGCGGACAGCGTGCTCTCGTGCGACATATCTGATAGCGCACTTTGCCTCGCCGAAAAAAACGCCGCGCTGAACGGCCTTAACAACATAAAAACCCTCCGCTGCGACGTATTCGACGAACTCCGTGTTTTCAGAAAGGAAAAACGGACGTTTGACACGGTGATTTTGGACCCTCCGGCATTTTGTAAGTCACAAAGCGAGGTCGCCGGCGCATACAGGGGATATCTCGACATAAACCTAAACGCCATGAAACTCGTAAATCGCGGGGGATATCTCATAACCTGCTCCTGTTCCCACTACATGACGCCGGCGCTTTTCGAGAAGATGATAAGGGACGCCGCCAAAGCCTCGGGAAGGACAGTGAGGATAGTCGAGACCCGCACACAGGCCGCCGACCATCCCATAAACGTGGCAATGGAGGAGACCGGATATCTCAAATTCTACGCCTTGAACGTCATCTGAAAAACTGCCCCGTAAAGAAACTTTTTCGCATCAAAAAAACCGCCCCGGGAAACCCCTTGGACGGCTTATTTTTTTCTATTTGGTTCAGGCTTTTCCGATAGAGCCGAATATGCCCATCTTTTCTTTGACGAGATCGCGGATGGCCTGTGCGCCGGGAGCGAGGAGTTTTCTGGGATCGAAACCTTTTCCCTGCTGGTCCTTGCCGGCCTCTATGTATTCCCTGGTGGCCTTGGCGAACACTATCTGACACTCGGTGTTGACGTTTATCTTCGCGACGCCGAGGGAGATGGCTTTCTGGATCTGGTCTGTGGGTATGCCCGTGCCGCCGTGAAGGACGAGCGGCATCTTGCCGGTCTTGGCCTTAACTTTTTCGAGTGTCTCAAAGCTCAGCCCCGGCCATGTGGGAGGATATACACCGTGGATGTTACCGATGCCGGCGGCGAGAAGATCCACGCCGAGGTCGGCTATCATCTTGCACTCGTCGGGGTCGGCGCATTCACCGGCGGCGACGACGCCGTCTTCCTCTCCGCCTATCGCGCCAACTTCGGCCTCTATGGAAAGACCTGCCTTGTGAGCGGCAGCGACAAGTTCTTTGGTCTTTGCGACGTTCTCATCAATGGGGAAGTGCGAGCCGTCAAACATGATTGACGAGAAGCCCGCGTCGATGCACTTGTAGCATCCCTCATAAGTGCCGTGGTCGAGATGAAGAGCCACGGGAACGGTGATGCCGAGACATTCAATCATGGCCTTGACCATGTCGGCGACCGTCTTGAAGCCGGTCATGTATTTGCCTGCGCCTTCGGAAACACCGAGGATGACGGGGGACTTGCATTCCTCCGCAGTTAAAAGAATGGACTTCGTCCACTCAAGGTTGTTGATGTTGAACTGGCCGACGGCGTATTTTCCGTCACGTGCCTTTTCAAGCATATCTTTTGCCCATACGAGTGCCATGAAGTAACCTCCGAAAAAAAATTTACTGTATCTGTCATTTGTGACACGGTTAATTATACCACTGATGAACGGAAATTCAAGGCCTATTTTAAAAAAATTTGACGTTGTGACAAAAAAGAGCGGCCGCACGGAGGCAAAATTTTTCGCCGTCTGAATCTCATTCACGAAAGACGCTCATTATTACTTCGGCTGGCCGTCGAAAACTCCTAAACACAGCAAAATTTATAAGAAAAATCAGAAAAATTTCGTGTTGTCAACAGTCATGACCTCCTTTTTGACGGTATGTTTCTGCGTCTTGGAGTCATACACAATTCCAAGGAGTATCACGTCGCCCGCATAGTCGAAGAAGTTTTTGTGGTACTTCAGGTCTTTTATCTGTTTGAGTGCGCTTTCGGCGGTGTCATCCACTTTGAACTCCATAACCATTGGAAGACATGTCCTCCCCTTTCTCGGGGTGAACACGACGTCGGCCCTCCCGTGACCCGATGACGCTTCCGTCCTTGAATAATAGTCGTTTATGACAGCGAAATATGCGAGCCGCACGGTGTTGGAAAGCTCATGTTCGTCGTCATAATTATAATCGTTGGAAACATAGTCACCGTGAATTTTTTCTATGCATCCGGCGAGAGTCTCCATGTCTTCATCGCTTTCTCCTTTCATGGTCAGCGACACGATTTTAGCGGACAGCTCTTCAAATTTGTTTGCCTCAAGGGAACCGAGATTTGCGAGAACCGCGACAAATTCTTCATAAATTTCGTGGTTGGGGATTCTCACCGTCCCGTCCGAATCACCTCTCTCCGACACGCTCTCTGCGCCTGTCATCTCGTCGGACTGAGGGAACTTTGTTTTTTCACTCTCTTCTTCCGGACATTTTTTGTCAAATGCCAGGTATCCCAGATGAACGAGGATTGCGAGAATGTCATAAAGATTATTTATCGTCGTAAGATCATTATTGTAGCTTTTGAAACTTACGCTTCGTTTTTCTCCGTTTACAAGATCCAGCAAAACTTTGTGTATGCCGAACCTGTTCTCTTTAACATAACCCAAGAGGTCCTCAAAGCTTTCCGTTTTACTCCAGTATCCATGTACGTCTTTATCCGTGAGCGCCCAGTAGACCGAATTGGAGTTGTATATGTCGACGCCGTCCAGATTGTACCCGTCATACCAGTATCTTAGGTCGTCGAAGGAGATTTCAAAGTCTCTCGCGAGCTTTTCCACCTCTTCCGAAGTGAAACCTATGTATTCCTTGACGGGACCGGGGTCTATCATGGTATACTCGCGAAACATGTTGAGAGCAGAACCCGTGGCATATTTCTTTATGGGAAGAATTCCGGTCATATATGTAAGTGAGACATATTCTTTCCCTTTCAACATCGACTCAAGCCAGTTCAGAAAAGCCGTCTGTCCCTCGACATCGTCCTTTCTGTTGCGGAAAACTGCGTCCCACTCATCTATGAGAAACACAAAGGGAATGTCGCTGGCGTCATACACGGCCTCAAGACATTCGGAAAAAGTCGCGTCTTCATCGGTGGTCGCCTCAGGATATTCCTTGAACATCTGCGATGTAATCTTCGTCTGCAGTTTTTTTAAAATAAATGGAATCGTCGCATCAACGGGATATAATTTCATGAATCCAGAGACATCCACGTAAATGACGTTGTACTTGTTGAGATGCTGCTCAAACGACGGATCCGTCGCGATATCAAAGTCTTTAAAAAGCGTATATGAATCGCACCCGCGGCTGTAATACGCCGTGAGCATGTCGGCGGCAAACGACTTACCGAATCTTCTCGGGCGGGTAACACAGATATAGTTGCTGATTTCCGTCATATACCGATTCAGGTATCCGATAAGCCTCGTCTTGTCGACAAATATTTTCCGTCTAGTGTATTCGCCGAACTTTTTATTCCTGGGATTGAAATACGAACCCATACTGGCCCTCTTCGTTCATTTCAAATATATCTTTTTGGTGCAGATTACATCGCTGGTATGGCATATACTTTAGGATGATTCTCTACCGCATATTGTAGTATACTTTTTTGAGTCTGATATTTTATACTGACCATCGTTGTCATTGTTTATTCGATTATCTGCCCAATCGCAGCACATGCGTCACGCCTATTTTAAAGCAACACTCTTCCAAAGAACGCTATATCGTATTTATCTATCTTTCCACGCCGTGCTCATTAAGGTTTACGTCGTGTCTCGCGAACTCGTCGGAAATCCTGCCTTTGATTTTGTTTACGGCAATGTCCATGTCGATACATCGGAATCTTTGAGTTTGAGATGCATGACGGGTTATTTCCCTTGTTCGGACGTATATTTTTCTCCGCACTTCCAAATTTCGAGGTCTTTGAAATAAACGAAGTTGTCTTTATCCGTCTTTTCAAAAAGAATTTGCCACATGGAAAGTGCCAGCGACTTCCCGAATCTTCTCGGATGCGCAAAAAGAAAAGCGACATAACCATTATCATTGTTTATTAGATTTTTAATGAGAAGCGATTAGTCCACGTAGTAATATTTTGTGACCACTTCCACAAAATCCTAAATTTAAAACCTTTATCGTCTCTGCTTTTGGCCATAAAAAATCTTTTTACCGCTCGTTCCGTTTTCATAATATCATATTTTTTCGGAGGTTTCAAGCCCGTTTAAACGCTTTGATTGGGACATCCGGGTTTTACGCGGCCACACTTTTTCTGTAATTTCCATCCACGCGGCAACAAAATCGCACTCATGGCCCCGATTTCGTCATGATTTTTTAAAAACAGCGGGCACCGGAAAAAACCAAAGATTCGAGATATTTTTTCCCGGCACGACGGCCTCGCGGCCGTCCGGTTGCACCGGGAAATAAACTCTTAACACCGCCGCGGGGCTGACTTTTACGCGTAAATTTCCGTAAAGCCGACGTCTTGCCTGAAATAGTAAAGGAAATTTTTCTGTTTTGTGATTGACTTGAAACACCGTTTTTGCTATAATCAAAGCTGAAAAGAAAAAATCTTCAAAAATTTTCGGAGGAACTTTTTTTATGGCAAATGTAAGAGTTGCTATTAACGGTTTCGGACGTATCGGACGTCTGGCTTTCAGGCAGATGTTTGACGCCGAGGGATACGAGATTGTCGCCATAAACGACCTAACTTCTCCCGCTATGCTCGCGCATCTTCTGAAATACGATTCTGCGCAGGGCAGATATCAGTACGCTGACACCGTGGTGGCCGGCGAGGATTCAATCACCGTCAAAGGCAAGACCATCAAAATCTACGCCATCAAGGACGCAAAGGATCTTCCCTGGAAGGAGAACAACGTCGACGTCGTTCTCGAATGCACCGGCTTCTACTGCTCCAAGGACAAGGCTGCCGCTCACATCGCCGCAGGCGCTAAGAAATGCATAATTTCCGCACCTGCAGGAAACGACCTTCCCACGATAGTCTATGGTGTGAACCACGAGACCCTCAAACCCACCGACACCGTCATCTCCGCAGCTTCCTGCACGACGAACTGTCTCGCTCCCATGGCTGATGCCCTTAACAAGTTCTGCAAGATCAAGAAGGGCTACATGACGACCATCCACGCCTACACCGGCGACCAGATGATCCTCGACGGACCCCACAGAAAGGGTGACCTCAGAAGGGCGAGAGCCGCAGCCGTAAACATCGTTCCCAACTCCACAGGGGCCGCGAAAGCCATTGGACTTGTCATTCCCGAACTCAACGGCGTTCTCGACGGATGCGCTCAGCGTGTTCCCGTATGCACCGGATCCCTCACACAGCTCATCGCCATCTGCGACGGCAACGTTGACGCGGATTCCGTGAACAGCGCCATGAAAGCCGCAGCATCCGCATCCTACGGATACAACACGGACGAAATAGTCTCTTCCGACGTCGTCGGAATGACATACGGTTCACTCTTTGACGCCACGCAGACGAAGTGCATGTCCATGGGCGACGGCACAACGATGGTGAAGGTTGTGGCATGGTACGACAACGAGAACTCCTACACCACCCAGATGGTCAGGACAATCAAGTACTTCGCCGAACTCAAATAAACGAAAAAAAAAACATCAGCCTGAGGCGCTAAGTCTCAGGCTGTTTTTTAGAATCACCATGAAAGAAGAAACATTACGGAATTTCGCACGTCTCATAGTCGAAAAAGGTGTGAACGTGCAGAATGGCCAGGAAGTTCTCATAAGATGCGACGTTGAAAACCCGGTGTTCGTCGCGATGGTCACCGAGGAGTGTTACAAACGCGGCGCCTCATACGTTAAAGTTGAATTTTCCTACACTCCAATCCAAAAGCTCGCTTACGAATACCGCTCCCTCGAAGGACTTTCAGAGGTGAACGCCATGGACCTGGAGGTTCAGAAATGGCAGGCCGAAAAGCTCCCATGCAGGATATGGCTCGACAGCGACGACCCCGACGGACTTTCCGGCGTGGACACGGAGAAGATGGCGAAAGCCAACATGGCGAGAACGAAGATTTTCAAACCCTACAGGGACATAATGGAAAACAGGAACCAGTGGACGATAGCCGGTGTCCCCTCCGCCGCCTGGGCAAAAAAAGTCTTCCCGGATGTCCCGGAAAGCGAAGCCGTGGAAAAGCTTTGGGAAGCCATAATAAAGTGCTCGAGATGCGAGGGTGACCCCATAGCCGAATGGGAGACACACAATAAAAATCTCAAAAAGAGATGTGACTTCATAAACTCATACGGTTTTGAGTTTCTGGAGTACGAAAGTTCAAACGGCACCTCGCTGAAAGTCGGACTAAATCCCAAAGCGCAGTTTCTGGGTGGTGAGGAAAAGACGCTGCAGGGCACATACTTCAACCCCAACATCCCCTCGGAGGAGCTTTTCACCTCCCCTTTGAAAGGCTCAGCGGAAGGCGTGGTGTACGCCACGAAACCTCTTTCATATCAGGGCAAGATAATCGAAAACTTCGGGTTCGAGTTCAAAGGCGGCAGGGTTGTGAAGGTTCTTGCCGACAAAAACAGGGATGTTCTCGAACATATGATAAAGATGGACGAAGGCGCGCCGTACATGGGCGAGGTGGCTCTCATAGGATACGACTCTCCCATAAACAACACCGGGATTCTATTCTACAACACACTTTTTGACGAAAACGCATCCTGTCACATAGCTCTCGGCATGGGCTACACCAACACGCTCAAAGACTTCGAGAAGTACACGAAAGAGGAGCAGAACGCCATGGGCGTCAACGATTCCGTCATACACGTCGACTTCATGATGGGCTCGCGCGATATGAACATCTTTGGCATAACCGCGGCCGGCGAAAAAGTTCAGATATTCAGAGATGGCGACTTCGTCATCTGACCATAAGGAGTGAAATATGGCAAAGAAAGAATTTTTTGAAACCCCGGACGACAGAGAAAACCCGGACAGCGTGGATGAATTTTACGATGACGAAGAGGGCACGGATGTCATCACGCTCATAAGCGACGACGGCGAAGAGATTGAATTCTACGAACTCGCCCAAATAGAACACGAGGGAAAGATATACTCAATCATGCGGCCCGTGGATCCTTTCGAGGACATGGGAGACGACGACGTAATAGTTTTCAGAATGGACAGCGACGGAGACGACATCGTGTTAAACGTTGAAACGGACGACGAAATCGCCGACGCGGTCATAGATGAGTACAACGAACTCTATGACGAAGAAGAATAGACAAAATCACCTCTCAAAAAAGGCATACCCGAAACGCCGTGAGCGTCAAGGCATGCCTTAATTTTTTATGTGCGAGCGAAAAAAATCAGATGCTCACGTCAGAGTCTTCGGTCTCCTCGTAGGTTCCGACTATCTCCTCCACCGTTTCTCTCGTCATTCTTCCGAAAGGCAGTGATTGAACGCCTTCGTCGGACTCGGACATTATTTCAAAAATGCTGACCTGGCCGGGCTCAGTCGACTTTTTCGCGGCCGGATACGCCGCGACGTCGTAGTCCATCCTCAAAATGTTCGGGTCGGCGTAATATTTCGCAAGCGCGGCATCATCCGTCTTTTTCCTTTTGGATGTCACCGCGTGCCGGCATATGTAGGATATCAGCAGCACGAGGAAGACACCTCCCGCCGCAATCGCTATAATGTACTCGTAATCCATGCCATTATGTTACATTTTCCCGCGTCATTTGTCAAACTGGAAAGAAGGCCGTTGAAGAGCTCAATGTGACAGGCAGATCAACTTCAAGGGGTCAAAAATTTTGACATCCGGAAATTCCGGACCGGCGCGGCGAATTTAATGAAAAATAGCCGGCGCAAACGCATAAAATAAGTTGTTATTTAGGAAAGAATCTAGTAAAATTAGATGAGTTGAAATCTTGGCGGCAACACGGATAAAAATCAGATTATTTTAATAAAAAATAGAAAAGTAAAACGATTTTATTAAGAAAGAAAAAATAAATAATTATAATAAGAATGAGGCGTAGCGCAGTCTGGTAGCGCGTCTGGTTAGGGACCAGAAGGTCGTGGGTTCAAGTCCCGTCGCCTCAACCACATAGAAAACCTCCGGAAAAAAGTCCCGGAGGTTTTTTGTGTGCAGGTTGATTGACAAAGTAAATTCCACTTTTGGGGTGATTTGAGACTCGAGGGGTC
>JAJQAJ010000025.1 GCA_021203865.1 Clostridia bacterium | reverse complement strand
GCAAAAAAGCGACGGAAATTTTTTAAAGGTTAAAATTAACCAGGGAAAACCGAACGGATAGCACCGCCAAGAGAAAAATCAAAGACCCGCGTCCCTCAAAAGGGTACTGAGCGGAGCCGGCGTCGCCCCTTTGACAAAAAGCATGGGATACTCTCTGTTTTTTCCGGCGACACGCGGCGCCTCGGTGAGACTGACGGGCGAAAGACCCGCATCGCACGCCTTTTTATAGACCTTAGAAACAGCCGCGCGCCTCAGCGCGGGGTCCTTCACTATGCCGTTCTTGCCGACGCTTTTTTTGTCAAGCTCGAACTGCGGCTTTACAAGACCCAAAAAAAATCTGTCATCCGAAAGAATGGCGGCGACAGCGTCCATAATACATGTCAAAGAAATGAAGCTCACGTCCGCGACGGCACCGTCCAGAGGCTCATCAAAAAGGGAAGGGGATAAATTTCTCGCGTTGAACCCATCGATGACGACTGTCTTTTCGCCCAAAAGCGATTTGTCAAGCTGACCCTCGCCCACGTCCACGCAGTAGACTTTCGCCGCGCCCCTCTGGAAAAGACAGTCGGTGAACCCGCCGGTGCTCGCGCCTATGTCGGCGAATGTCCCACCCGAAACGTCCAAACAAAAATCCGAAAGCGCTTTTTCGAGTTTGAAACCGCCCACGGAAACAAATTTTTTTTCGGGCTCAAAAAACGTCACATCGTCCGAATCTTTCAGATCATACGACGGGGAAACGGGTTTTCCGTTGACGAGAACTTCTCCGTTTTCCGCAGCTCTGGCGGCCTTCGTGCGGGAGCCGTATTTTTCCGCGAGCGCCCTGTCAATTCTCATTTTCCAAAACCCAGCCGGAAATGGCTTTCGCGCACACGCCGAACTCAGTCATAAGCTCGTCAATGTCGCCGTGCGGAATGAAGACGTCCCCGTAGGCGATGTTCCTGACGATTTTGCCGGACCCGGAAAGATATGTGTCCACCGCCGCCCCGAAACCGCCGAGGAGCATGTTGTCCTCAACGGTTATGACATAACGCTCCTCCAATGTGTCCAGAAAAACCGTGTCAAGAGGTTTGACTGTGCTGGCGTTGACAATCCCTATGGTCACTCCTTTCTTTTCAAGCGCCGCCGCGGCGTCAAAAGCCGCCGATAAAGCTCTTTCGCCGCACGCCAAAACGATGTATCTGCCCGGTGGGGTGAGTCTTTTCCATTTCCCGGGCACAAATTCCCCGCCCGACGTGAACTTTCTTTTGGCGAAGTGCGGATAGCGTATGGCGAGAGGGGCCGAAAAGCCCGCGCTGAAATCAACCATTTTTTCAAACTCGTCCACGTCCCCGGGCACAAGTATCGTGAGGCTAGGAATGAAGCCCAAAAAACTCAAATCGAACACACCTTGGTGCGTTTCCCCGTCGTGGCCGGAAACTCCCGCCCTGTCGACACAGAGCGTGACGGGAAGATTTTGCGCGCAGATGTCGACAATGATTTCGTCTATTGAACGCTGCAGGAAGGTGGAATATATCGTGTAATAGGGCTTTAATCCCCTTGACGCGAGGGCTGCGCAGAGTATGGCCGCGTGTTCTTCACAAATCCCCACGTCTATCGAGCGCTCCGGAAATTTCTCAAAAAATCCGGAAAGGCCAAGGGATGTGGTCATGGCCGCCGTGACGGCGACTATTTTTTTGTCCTTTTCGGCAAGCGCGGTGAGCGTGTCGCCGAGCATCTTAGAGTATTCACCGAGGGGTTTTTCTTCGTCTCCCGGCTGCATGCCGTGTGTGGCCTCGGGGTTTTCCTCGCAAAAGGCGTAGCCTTTGCCTTTGAGCGTGGTGACATGCAAAATGACCGACTCGGTTTTGAGGCGCTTTTTGACCTCTTCGAGTTTTTCCGTGAGCGCACCAATGTCGTTGCCGTCGTACACCCTGTCATATGAAAAGCCGAATCTTTCAAAAATGAGGGCGTGTTTTTCTTTTTTTTCTTCTTCCGTGGGGTCGGAAGAGAGGTATGTGAGATATTCGTGCATGGAGCCCACCGTTTCGGATATGGACATGCCGTTGTCGTTTATTATGACGAGTATGTTGGTGTCGAGAAGTCTCAAACTGTTGAAAGCTTCATAGACGAGTCCGTTGTTGAACGAGCCGTCGCCTATGACGGCTATAACGTCATAGGACTCACCCTGTATGTCCCTCGCTTTCGCGATTCCGAGGGCGGCTGATATAGATGTCCCGGCGTGACCGGTGTTGTACGAATCGAACTCACTTTCCTCCCTTTTGGGAAATCCCGACAAACCGCCGCGGCGGCGAAGGGTTTTGAAGCCTTCAGCTCTTCCCGAGAGCATCTTGTGAGCATAGCACTGGTGTCCCACGTCGAAGACTATTTTGTCGCGGGGAAAGTCGAACACGCGGTGAAGCGCCACAGTGAGCTCGACCATGCCGAGGTTTGACGACAGATGCCCGCCGTTTTCCCGCACGGCGTCAATTATGTCACCGCGAAGGTCCGAGCAGAGGGTTTCAAGCTCCTCCATGCTCATTTTTTTAAGTTCAGCGTCGGAAACATTAACCATCTACTTCACTCTCATTCGGAAATTTTGCACGAGTCCGCTGAAAAACTCGGTGTCCCCGTCCATGCCGCGTAATATGTCCTCGCATTCGCGGGCCAACTCGTCCGCTCTTTTTTTGCTCTCGTCCATGCCGTGAAGGGAAACATAGGTAAGCTTTCCCGAGGTCGCATCGGTCCCAACACCCTTTCCAAGCTCTTCCTTCGTCCCTTCGACGTCAAGAATGTCATCGACAAGCTGGAAAAGAAAGCCCGTCTTTTTGCCGAGCGCGGACAGGTTTTCGCGCTCTTTCCCTCCGGAAAGGACGGACGGCACCAAATAGGCCGCCGTGATGAGCTTTCCCGTCTTGTTGCCGTATATGAAATCGAGCGCGGCGTCGCTTTTTTCTTCGGTCCCTTCATAAAAAAGGTCGGCGTACTGCCCCGCTATCATGCCTTCCGCGCCGGCGAAGTCACAGATGAGCCCCGCGGCAATGGTTTCTTTTACGCCCGAAAGACATTTTTTGAAAAGCAGCGAATACGCCGTGTTGAGAAGGGAGTCGCCCGCTAAAACCGCGTAGCCCGCGCCGAACATTTTATGCGAGGACGCGTGTCCCCGGCGCATGTCCGCGTCGTCCATTTCGGGAAGGTCATCGTGTATGAGTGAATACGTGTGTATGAGCTCCAGAGGGAGGGCGAAATCAAGAGCTTCTTCGCATGGCACGCCGAGATATTCGGCGGTCGCGAGCATTATGACCGGCCTTACACGCTTTCCGCCCACCTCTAAGCTATATTTGAAGCTTCTGTCGGAAATTTCGGGCTCCAGCTTTGTCTTCGCGAGGTATTCGCCGAGTTTTTTTCCAAAACGCGACCGAAAAATTTCGTACTTTTTTTCAAAGCCGGACATCATTTCTCCTCGCGGCGCTACGGCAGGTGTTATACATGAGCATCGTGACCGTCATGGGACCCACCCCGCCGGGCACCGGTGTTATGTACGAGCATTTGCCCTTGACACTCTCAAAATCGACGTCCCCGCAAAGCTTCCCGTTTTCATCCCTGTCCATGCCTACGTCTATGACCACAGCCCCCTCTTTGACCATGGCGGCAGTGATGAATTTGGGTCTTCCCACGGCCGCGACGAGGATGTCCGCCCCGGCGCAGACTTTTTCAAGGTCCTTCGTCTTACTGTGGCACACTGTGACCGTGGCGTCCGCGTTGAGAAGAAGAAGTGACATGGGCCGGCCGACTATCGCGGAACGGCCCACCACCACGGCGTTTTTGCCCGAAACGTCAATGCCTTCCCTTTCGAGAAGCTTCATTATTCCAAGCGGCGTGCACGCCGAAACCGCGCCCCCATCGTTGAGGGCCAGAAGTCCCATGTTCTCGGCGGAAAATCCGTCGACGTCTTTTTCAACGGGGATGAGGGAACAGATTTTCTTCCGGTCAAGATGCCCGGGGAGCGGGAGCTGGACTATGACTCCGTCTATGGCGTCATCTTCGCACACAGTCCTCACGAGCTCCTCCGCGTCCTCCTGCGACACTTCTTTTCCAAGCGTGTACATAAAGGATTTTATGCCGACTTCCTCGCAGGCCTTTTCCTTGTTTCTGACGTAAACTTGGGACGCGGGATCGTCCCCTATAAGAATAACGGCAAGCCCTACCCGCCTGCCGCACTTTTTTTCAAAACTATCCGCGAAAGTTCTGAGCTCGTCGCGGATCTCGGCAGAATGCCTCTTTCCGTCTATGATTTTACACATTTTCTTTGAGTACCCCCGAAAGAACGCCGCTCACGAAGTCAGCGCTCTTGGCTGATGAGTATTTGTTTGCGAGGTTCGCCGCCTCGCTTATGGAAACTTCCGGCGGGATGTCGTCAAGGTACAGAATCTCCGCCGCGGCGATATAGAGAATGGACTTGTCCGCGGGAAATATGTTGGCACCGGGAAATCCCTCCGACACCCTGTCTATGACGGCGTCCATGTCCGCCTCATGTTCCATGATGTTTTTGAGAACCCTCTCACAGTAATCCGTGTCGTCCGATGTCAATTTTTGGTTTTTGTAAAGGCGCCTTTTCAGGTCATCGTCCCAGCCGTTAAAACGGGAGGAAAAAACGTACATGAAGAGCGTCTCCCGTGCCATCGTTCTCATAAGCCCGAGTCGAAACCTTCGCCTTACGGCAGGCTATATGGCCGCGTCCCCCTCAAAGAGCACGTCGCGGACGTGCACGTCGACCTTCGCCACTTTGTAATTGGTCATAGTCTCAATGTTGTCCTTCACGGCCTGCTGGATTCTGAAAGCCAGAGCGGGAACGTTGTATCCGAACTGGACCTTGACGTCTATGTCCGCGATTATCCCTTCTTTGTCAAAATCAAGCTTTATTCCCTTGTTTTTCCCGGAAAGCGGGAAAGCGCCTTCAACTTGATTTATGGCGAGTTCCACTATTCCGTTCACTATGCTTGTATTATATGAAATCTTGCCCTTCTGTCCGTTGGGCGAATCTTTTCTCACATGTGCCATGTTTAAATCATGCTCCGTATTTCGTTACACAAATTCAGTATATCATTGAAAAACGCAAAACGCAAGAAGATTTTCAGAAGACGAGCGCGAGCGCGCTCCGCGTGCCCGCTTTTTATCTGGAAATCCCGAAAATTCAGCCCTTTTTGGATCTTCTCCCGGTTTTTTTGTACTCGGTCGCCACGGCGACGTCCCCGCCGCAGAACGCCACGCCGAGCTTGAATATGTCCGCGTGTCCGTAAGCTTTAAGCCGCGCGTCATATCCTTTGTCGTCTATCTGGTTCCGGCCTTTTTGCGCCTTCACGGGAAGCTCTCCCTTTTTCTTGCATTTCTCATATTCCAGTATGACCGCGGGAAGTGAATTTTTGTACTCGTCCTTGGGAATGAGAACGTGATCCGGCCTCGCGAGAGGGAGCTTTTCTTCCGGTATGATGTAATAGACGTTGTCGAGCACGATCAAAATTCCGGCGGTCAGGATCGCGTACGCGTTCTCGTTTTGCAAAAGTGTGTAGTCCACGCAGGTCGTTATGTAGTGTGAAAGCGCATCTCTGAACGCCGCGGCGTCTTTTTTCTTTATCGCTTCGGAAATTATCTGGCCGGATGACTTCGCATCCCCGCGGCCGAATTTTTCCAGTATCTCCGTTTTGTAGATTCCTCTGATTTCCTTGTTGGGAATCATGAGCCGGCATACATCGCCTTCTCTTCCCACGCATTTGAGATACCCGGACATCAGCATTAGGCTGAAAACATTGGTCTGATCTTTTTCAAGATCTTTATAGGTTATGTTTTCGTCGAAGTCATGACATATTTGCCCCCCGTCCATGAGAACGGAAATTTTCTCCCTTGTCCCCTCGTCAGCGCTGAAAAGAAGATCCCGCATTATGCCGTTTCCCGACGTGTTCACCCAGTATCTTTCGGGCACAAACTTGCAGGCGACATAATTTATGACCGACCACGGGTTGAATATCTCGGTCTGTCCGAATTTGTACCCGTCATACCACTCGCAAGTCTCTTCATATTTTTCCGGATGGCCGAAATCACTGAGTATCCCCTTGACTTCATCTTCCGTGAATCCGAAATAACGGCTGTACGTCTCATTTGTCACGGAACAGACCCTTAAATTGTTGAGACCCGAGAATATTCCCTCTTTGGAAACCCTGGTGATTCCCATAATCACGGCGAACGCCAGATTTTCGTTGTCTTTTAGTGCGTTGGATAAAAACGGTTTAAAAAATCCTATGGCCTCGTCATAATAGTTTTTTTCAACGGCTTCCTGGATGGGGTGGTCGTATTCATCCAGGAGAATGATCGGCCTCACGCCGTGACAACGATATAACAGTTTGCACAAGAACCTCAAAGAATCCTTGTACTGTGTGAAAGATCCCGAACAAGTTTTAATGCTCTCGTATTTTTCCAAATCAGCTTCATCAACGCCGTTTTTAAGCTCCGAATGCCTTTTGTATTCTTCCGCGATGAGATCCTTAATATCGGAATAAAGTTCTTCCCAATTTGAACCGGCGGGGCCTTTCAAATTCAGATGGATGACGGGATACATCCCCTGTTCAGCCCTGTATTTTTCTCCGCAATTCCAGATTTTGAGGTCCTTGAAATAGACGGATGTGTCACTTTCCGTCTTCTCAAAAAAGGTTTCCAGCATGGACAAACTGAGAGATTTGCCGAATCTTCTCGGCCTCGTGATGAGCGTCGCTTTGTCATGTTCATCTATTAAATCTTTGATGAGCAGTGATTTATCAACGAAATAAAAGTTTGAAACTATATCCTTGAAATCACTGTCCAATGAAAATGCTTTTTTGTTGATATCTCCAAACATAATTGTTCTCTCATGTTTTGATCAAGGAGCGAAGGCTAAAATTAACCGTTGTGTGACTATGCAAAATTTATCGCCGCCCCTATATTCGGTCGCCACGGTGACATCCCCGCCACAAAACGCCGCGCCAGATCTGAACATGTCCGCGTGCGCGTCAAGTTTTATGAACTTTCACATCCATTTTAACATATATTTAGAAAAGAGCAACATAAATCAATCATTTAAAAAAGGTGATTGGGCCCTGCGCCCGTTCACCCTTTGTAATTCTGGTTTGCCGCATCACTTCATGGAAGCAATTTCGAAATCTAAACGTATGCGGCGAAATAGTTTTGCGCGTCCGCCAAAGCTGCGTCAACGAGCTTTGTGTTCTCATACCCCTCCATGCCGGGATATGAATACGTCGTAGTGGAAGACGTCTTGTTCTCGAAGTTCATTCCGAATTTCTTGATCTTTGACAAATCGTATGTCTCAACTTCCAGCACCCTGAAGCTTTCGTCAAACGTGAACGTCACCTCAACCTTTGAGAACGTCGGAGCGGAGCTCAAACTTCCGTGGGTCATCATGGAATACTTGTAGTAGCTAACGGAGTTTTCCGTGTCGAGAACGAAGCTTTGCGTGTATGTGCCGTCGCCGTTGTCCAAGACCTCACCCGCCTCCTCAACCGTGTAGTCGTTTACGACATAAAGGCATATCTCATCGGAGAAAAGACCATATGTGAGGTAGTAATCATTTTCGCTCATGCGATCCGCGGAATCCGATTTCCACGTCACGTCGTCGAAGCCGGCGTTCCCGTTCGAGGGTTTGGAACCGTCACGCACATACGCCTCTCTCACGGAGCCTTCGGAAGCGCCCCTCCCGCACACGAACATGGTTTCGCGGGAATCTTTCACGAACGTCGAATAGGTCTTTTCGTCGGAGAGCATGTATCCGTCGTCATAATAGACGTATGTCCAAGTCTGCTGGTTGTTGAGCGTGGCCGCGGCTTTGTTGTCGGAAACCGATGTCCACTCTTTCTCCTCAGAAAGAACATAGGCCATGTACTCCACGTTGGCCGTGTTTCCGCTGCCGTCGAAAGGATCGGCGCCGTCTTCCGGAGCAACTTTGTTGAAATACGTGACGTCATAACCGTATTCGGAGGCGAGTCTCGCGCCGGAACCGGAAGACTTTATGTCGGCGTTCGTACCCTCGCCGCAGCCGACGAAAGCGAATCCCATGCACATCGCGGTGACTATCGTGACAGGTATTATTATCAGTTGTTTTTTCATGACACACCTCCTTTTCGGACAAATCATCTTTCCGATTTTTATCGGCACTATATTCCCACTCTCTACAATAACATTATAAAATGCCCCAAAAACGGCGTCAATAGTCCCGTAAAAAAAGCCTGTCACGTCTTTTCGGTACATTTTTACGCTTGTCATGCGGGAATTTGACAATGTCACAAAATTCTATGACACCGCGCCCAAAGCGCCATGACACGGTTAATTTTAACCTCTATGACACAGAGCAAAGACTTTCGGACCTCCAAAGCTTTGGCGGCCGTCAAAAGATAAAATTTACGTCCACCGAACGCAAAAACACCGGCCGTAAAGCATTGAAAATTATCTCACGCCTTTGTAAAACTTAGAAAAAGATTCTGAGAAGATGAGCAATGGACAAAACATCAACAAAACTTTGCGGCGCGGTTTACACCTCGAAACACATCGTTGAAAACATTTTAGACCTCTCCGGGTATCGCGATGAGGGAGTTCTCAAAAAACACGTCATCGACAACAGCTGCGGGGACGGCGCATTCCTGACGGAAATAGTTTTCCAGATACTGTGAAGCCGCCATGTCCGGGGGACTAAACCTCGAATCAGTCACGGAAGATCTCGAAACTTACGTCCACGGCATAGAGATAAACGGCGACGAAGTTCAAAAGTGCGTCAAAAACCTCGATAAAACCGCCTCAGCGTATGGCGTAGAGGGCGTTCACTGGGACGTCAAACGCGCAGACACACTGACCGTGACTGAATATGACGGCAGGATGGATTTCGTTCTCGGCAACCCGCCGTATGTTCGCGTGCACAACTTCGGGGAAAATTTAGGCAGCATAAAAAAATTTTCCTTCGCTCAGGAAGGAATGACCGATTTATACATAGTGTTCTTTGAAATAGGGTTAAGAATGCTCAGCCCCAGCGGCGTTTTGGGATACATAACACCGAGCTCATACTTTGGGAGCCTTGCGGGCGCGCGCATGCGCCGGGCTCTTGTCGACGGTAACCTTTTAGACAAGGTCGTGGACTTAAAACATTTCCAGGCATTTGACGCGACGACATACACAGCGATAACAATTCTCCGAAATGACAAAAAAGACGACGCCGTCGAATATTATCTGTATGACGCGGACAATTTCCGTCCCGTCCCCACGGAAACTCTCACGGCTGACGATTATTATATTTCAAAAAAATTTTATTTCGGAAAGAGGGGGGACATCAAACTTCTGAAACGCATTCTCCGATGCGGCGGACAAAGCGGGATTGAAGTCAAAAACGGCTACGCGACACTTTGCGACAGCGTGTTCATAAGTGACTTTGATTTCCCGTCAAAATACATCATCCCGGTCATCAAGGCGTCAACCGGGGCGTGCAAAAGGATTTTCTTCCCGTACGACAAAAACTCACGCCGCATCCCTATGTCCGAAATAATAAAAGAGCCCGACCTTTACAGATATTTGTATTCAAACCGCGACAAACTTCTCAGACGAAGCAACGAAAACGACTCCGCGGAATGCTGGTACCTCTTCGGGCGCTCTCAGGGCATAGGTGACACATTCAAAGACAAACTTTCCATAAACGCCATGCTGCGATGCTCTGATGACTGGAAAATCGTCTTCGCGCCGTCGGGTACCGGGATATACAGCGGACTCTACATAACAAGTTCGACAATTGATTATTCAGAAATAAAAAAAGCGCTTGAAGACGACGAATTCATCCTGTACATATCCCTTCTCGGCAAATACAAAAGCGGCGGGTACTACACTTTTTCGTCCAAAGACGTCAAGGCGTACCTTGACTACAAATTCGCGTGCGAAAAGGAGGTTTCATGACATCGAACACACAATTTTTGGACGTCATCAAAAAATCGTTCGCGGCCTACCTTTCCGCCGGCACGTCGAGAAGCACGGCAAAGCTCAAACCTTTGCACGGTCAGATAGCGGGAGACATCGACGAGGCGTTCGGCTTCGCCTACACCGTCAAAGCCCAGGGATACAAAGATGGCAAGGAGGAAGACGTAAGGGGCAAATATTACAGCAAGAAAGTCGACATAACCGTTTTGGGACGAGAGGGACCCGTAGCGGGATACGGCGTCAAATTCATAATGAGGAACTATTCCGCAAACAGCAACAACTATTTTGAGAACATGCTCGGCGAAACCGCAAACCTAAGGGCGAGACGCCTTTCGTACTTTCAGATAATAATCATGTTCGACAAAGTTCCCCATTTCAGAGCGGGAGGTGAATTCACTGGCTATGACAGGCTCACGGAAAACAATCTCTCAAAATATGAAAGCCTCTCTGAGGACAATCCGGGGCTGAACCCGCAGGTCCCGAGCCTCACGTGTCTTTGCATCGTGACGCTCAAAGAAAAATCGCCCGGCCACTCCTTCAAAGACGAAAAGGAATACATGGAATGTTACAGGGGCATGCTTGGCGACCCCGGCCTCATAACATATTCCAAAAATGTGACCGCGTCATTCAGAGACCAGGTCGTTTTGAACGACTATGAGAGTTTCATCATGTAAAGCGTGCGGCTTGCCGGTGAAAACTAAACCAAAAACTCTGGTGTGAGGGTGTGACTGCCCCCGTCCTCCAACATCACCGTACATACGGACCCGTATACGGCGACTTCAATGTTTTTTTGCATCGACTGGTATGCGGCGGATAAGTCATAATATCCGTTGCGTTCCAGCTTTTTGTTGTTCAGAGCTTTGCTCACGTTAGAACGTGCGCTTACCAGGCACACTAAAAAAAGTGTCCGACACTTGTTCGGGCACCCGCATGTCATATTCGATTCATATGGCGTCTTAAATTCTGTAGACCCTAATCTCGCTAAAATGCACGATTTCAGCCTGTGTGTCCAGACCCGCGTCGTTGCCGACATTCATTCCGTCCTCTGTGTCCGCCGCGACCGCGTCTTTTTCCGCGAGTGCCTTCTTCTCCTTCAAAGTCATCTTCCGGAAGTCAAGCCCCACGTGTATGACGTCGCCGTGATACTTTCTGTACTCGAAGTAGTCGTCGTACCCCTTTTCCTCTATCTGGTCAGCGGCTTCTTCCGCCGACTTTTCATTTTTGAGCTCTATTATTATCCCGGGAAGGTACGATCTATCGCCTCTCGCGCGAAGAAGATTGGGATATAAGACGAAGTCCGCCTTCTTGAGCCATCTCGTCGGAGCCTCGGGAATGACGTCGTAGTAGTCGTTCGCGCACATGTACGCGAAATCCACAAAATCTCCGAACGCATTTTCGTATGGGTACGAGCACCTTTTCGTGAGCTCTGCGAATATCCTCCCCAGCATCTCGGCGACACCCTTCGCGTCAGACTTTGTCGTGGCGTCAAGAAGTCTGCTGGAGTAGTCGTAAAACTTCGCGACGATTGACTCTTTCATGCTGCCAAGAGAGTCCACAAACCGCATACGTACCTCGTGATTGGGAATCTTTATCGTCCTGTCCCTGGAGTCATAGGAAAGATACCCGAGATGTATGAGCGCGACAAGGTAGTCGTTTTTGCCTTTCAGACTGGAAAGGTCGTTCTCAAACGAATCATAGGACTCAAGCACATACTCTTCCTTCGCGAGAAGCTTGAGTATCACATCATGAAGCCCCTCCACGTTCACCTTGATGTAGGAAAGCAGACTCTCGAAAGCCCCCGTCCCGGTCCAATAATTCGACAGTTTCCCCTTTTTCAACGCACTGGTCACAGACTTGGGGTTGTAAATCTCGAGCCCGTCCAGGGTGTATCCGTCATACCAGTCTTTAATGTTTTGTTTCGTGAACTTCGTGCCGGCACAGAGCTTCTCGACATCATTTTCCGTGAACCCAATATATTCTTTTATATCACCCGAATCCAGCATCGTGTATTCGTCAAACATATTGAGCGCAGATTCCGAGGAATATCTTTTGATGGGGAGAATCCCCGTCATGTACGCCAGAGCCACGTATTCCTGACCTTTTAACAGGTCTCTCAAAAACTTGAGATAATCCTCCTGCCCTTTTTTGTCGTCTTCGTTTTCTCTGAACACGGCGTCCCATTCGTCTATAACGAATACAAACGACGTCCCCGCCGACATGCTCACGTCCGACAGATAATCAATGAATGGTCCTTTGCCTCTCGGAATATTGGGATATTCGTCCATTATTTCGCCAGTCAAAAGTTCGATGAACCTAATCAAACTCTGCGAAATCGTAAATCCTTCTTCCCGATGCAACACGTCGAAAAAACTGGCAGCATCAAGGTAAACTACGTCATACTTGTTGATATGAGTTTCGTAATCCGGGCTTTTGGATATGTCAAGCCCATCGAAAAGAGTGTGCGAGTCGCACCCCCGACCATAATACGCCGTGAGCATATCGGCGGTTACGGTCTTGCCGAATCTTCTTGGCCTGGACACGCAGAGATATTTATCCAAAGTATTGAGCACCCCATTCGTGTACCGTATAAGACCCGACTTGTCGACATATGTCTTGGTGTTCAATGCTTGTTTAAATTTTCCTTTCCCCGGATTCAAATAATTTCCCATACTGTGACTCCTTTCTTCCTCAGCGATTATACCACACCATGAGACAAAATTGCAATATCAATTAGAAAATATAACAATACATACTCGATAAACACAATAAGGGGTTGTATAATACCCACAATAAATAAAAGAGAAAGACCTTGTAACGTGAGAGACCAATGGAGGAAACAAGTATTTTTGGATACCCGTGAACACGTTATCCTATTAAAAGAACAATTGCGGCAATTCATCAGTGCACGGGTAAAAAATGTCTGAAGCTGTTTGTAGGAGAAAATTTGTAATTTCGGCGCGGGAGGAAAATTTATGGGCTACGACAAGCTCATGGAAAACAACTTTTCCAAATATGAAAGCCTCTCCGATGACAAGCCGGGGCAGAACCGGCATGTCCAAAGCCTCACGTGTCTTTGCGTCGTGACACTCAAAGGAAAATCGCCCAATCAACCATTCAGAAACGAAAAGGAATACGCGGAATGTTACAAAGGCATGCTCGGCGATCACGATCTCATAACATATTCTAAAACCGTGGCCGCGTCATTCAGAGACCGAGTCGTTTTGAATGACCATGAAAGTTTCATTCCACAAAGCGTACGCCTCGCGGGTGAAAATTGAATCAGAAAACATAAAACCGGAAAGATCGCTCTTCCCGGCTTTTTTTTAAGGTTTTTCACTTTGAATACTCGTCCAAAAGCGCGAGCTCGTCGTCCATAAAATCGTCAATCTCCTGGGGACTGAGTTTTTTGAACGCCATGAGGGCCAACATGTAAATGTGGCGGACGGTGAACTTTTGTTTGTCCTCGGGAAGGTCCTTTATCTTCGCGACCTGGGGATTAGCGGTGTTGACTATCATGGTGAGATTCAGATCACCCTCGCTCATGCCGTAGAATCTGCCCATTTCGGAATATCTTCTCATGTACTCGTCGACGTTTATGACGGCGGGCATCTTTATGTTTTTGAGAGCCTCCGTCTTTATCGTCACCCTCTCATCGTCTATCCCCGTTTTGAAGATCTCGCAAAGGACGCTGTCCTCCGCCACACCGTCGTCTTTGAGCGAAGAGTCGACGTCGGAGTCAATCCTCATGAACTTGACCCTGCCTGGCATCTTGTACTCTATGTAGTTTATGAAATGGGGGTCGATGTAGTTGTCACAGCATATCGCGCTGATCCCAGCGTCTCTGAACATCTTGACGTACTGCGCCTGCTGTTCAATGTCGGAGACATAGTAGACCGTCTTGGGTGTCTTTTTGCTCTCCTCCTCCCCGTCATCCGCGGTTTCGGACTCCGTCTCGGCGGTTTCCGAAGTCTCGGCGGTTCCGGCGGGTTCTTCCGTTTCCTCCTCCCCGCCTATCGCGTCTTTTAGGGAAACGTACATTCCGTTTATGTCTTTGTAGATTATTATCCCGTCGACCTTTTTGTAGAAGTCGTCGTCCTTTATGCAGCCGTACTTTATGAAGTTCGCGATGTCCTCCCAGCAGGCCTCATACTTCTCCCTGTCGTTTTTGTAGAGGGCGTTGAGTTTGTCGGCGACCTTTTTTGTGATGTGCTTGGCGATCTTCTGGACCTGCTTGTCGTTTTGGAGGAAGCTTCTCGAAACGTTGAGCGGAATGTCCGGGCAGTCTATGACACCGTTTAAGAGCATCAGAAACTCGGGGATGACCTCTTTTATGTTGTCGGCTATGAAGACCTGGTTGCAGTAAAGCTTGACCTTTCCGCGCTCAAGCTCAACCTTGTTCATGACCTTGGGGAAATAGAGTATCCCTTTTACGTTGAAGGGATAATCCATGTTGAGGTGAACCCAGAACACGGGCTCGTTATAGTCCATGAACGTGTCGGTGTAGAACTTTTTGTAGTCCTCGTCCGTGCAGTCCTTGGGCGCGCGCATGTAAAGCGGCGTCGTGTCATTGAGAGGCTCGTCCTTGCCGTCACCCTTGAACCCCAAATAGATGTTGTACGGCATGAATGAGCAGTATTTCTTTATGAGGGTTCTAATTGTCCCCTCGTCCAAAAACTCCTTTTCCTCAGGAAGGATGTGCATTATGACCTTCGTTCCCGGAGTGTCCCTGTCCGCCTCGTCAATCTCATATGTGCTCTCGCCGTCAGATGACCAGCGCACCGCGGGTGCGCCCTGATAGGACTTGGTTATTATCTCCACGCTGGAGGAGACCATGTACGCGGAATAGAACCCCAGTCCGAAATGACCTATGATGCCATCGCCGTTGGTTTTCTGGTATTTCTCCAAAAAGTCGTTCGCGCCGGAAAAGGCTATCTGGGTGATGTACTTTTCCACTTCATCTTCCGTCATTCCTATGCCGTTGTCTTCGACGGTCAGTGTCTTCGCCTTTTTGTCGACGGAAACCTTCACGCAGTACTCTCCCTCGGGGGCCGCGGCCTCACCCATGGAAACGAGTTTCGCGTGTTTGGTCACGGCGTCTATGCCGTTCGCTATGATCTCCCTCAAAAAAATGTCCTTGTCCGAATACAGCCATTTCTTTATGATAGGCATCATGTTTTCGCTGGATATTTTGATGTTGCCCTGTCTTGCCATCTTTGCCTCCAAAGCTCATGAATTTCAACATATATACAATAACGCCATATCCCGTGTATCAAACAGCCCGAGAAAAATTTCCCGTCAAAAAAAGCCCCGGATTGTCCGGGGCGGATTGTATTTTTTTAGTTTTCGTCTTTATTTTTGCTGGCTATGAGCTCGGCTATCGAGGTGCTCATTGACGAGGAAGAATCACTCCAGGAGGTGAGCTCGTCATCCTCGGAGGAGAAAGACGATTTCCTGCCTCTTGAACCGCGCGCGGGTTTCTCTCCGCTCTCCGCTTTGGGCTTTCTCTCACGCGCCGGCTTTCTTGCCATGCCGTCGTCGGGAATGAGTGCGGAAATAGAAAGATTCATCCTTCTATTCTCTGGCTCGAGCCTTATGATCTTCGCGTCGACTTCGTCGCCAACTTTGACCACGTCGGAAGGATTTTCCACTTTGTCGTGTGAAAGCTGGGATATGTGCACAAGTCCGTCCACACCCTCTTCGACATTGATGAACGCGCCGAACTGAACTAAACGCACGACTTTGCCGTGTACGACGTCACCCACCGCGTATCTCTCGTTCACGGTGTCCCAGGGCTGGGGTATGAGCTGCTTTAATCCTATCGAAACTTTCCTCTTCTCGCTATCAACGGCGAGCACTTTGAAGTTGTAGGTTTCGCCTATTTTGAGGACGTCCTCCGGTCTTCTTATCGGCTTCCAGCTAAGGTCTGATATGTGCGCGAGACAGTCAAATCCCTTCACGGACACGAACGCGCCGAAAGACGCCGTTCTGTCGACTCTGCCCTCGACAATGTCTCCGACTCTCACGGAGTCAAAGAATTCATCCTCGACGGCCTTCCTCTCGGCGGCCTTCGCGTCTCTCTCCTCCTGGAGTATGACGCGCTGAGAGGCGATAATCTCCTTTCTCCTATTGTCGCTCTTTATCTCTATGAGACGAAGTCTCAGTGTCTGACCTATGTATTTGGAAAGATCCTTGACGTATCCCGGGCGAATTTCCTTCGCGGGAACAAAGACGACATACTGACCGAGACTACCCGTGAGCCCGCCTTTGTTGGACCCCGTGCATTCTATGGTGAACTCTTTTCCGGTTTTGAGCTCTTCTATAATCGCGCTTTCCTCCTCTTGCAGGCGAATCATCTTCTGCGAGAGTTTGAGGGTGGGTTTGAGGTCAACGACGAGAAGATCAATCTGCTCGCCTATCCTCTTCTCATATTCGGCGGGGTCGTATTCCTCGCAATCGAGATCGTCCTTGCTGAGAGCAATTTCCTTTTTGGAAAAAGGCAGAAGTATCATGAGCCCGTCATCGTTCGCCTCGGAAATCGCCGCGGTGACTATCTGGCCTCTCTTGAATCTCGACTCGCGGTCAATCTTCCTCAGAGCCTCATCCATGGGATTGGGTTCAGTCTCGGGTTCCTTCCCCTCCGCCTTTGTTTCCTCCACGGGCTCCTCCGCCTTCTCCTCTTCGGCGGCTTCGGGCTCCTCTCCGGATTCCGCGGGCGCGGGCTCTTCAGCGACATTCTCTTCGGCGGGTGTCTCTTGGGCGGCAGTTTCCGCCTCGGCATCCTCCGCATCAGCCGCTTCGGGCGCGGACTCCTCCGCCTCAGTCGTCTCTGCCAAAGTCTCTTCCGTCACGGTTTCCTCCGCGGCCGCGGTCTCTTCAGCTAAAGATTCCTTCTCAGCGGATTTCTCCTCCATGGTCTCTTCCGGAATCATTTCGTCTTTTTCTGCCATTATACCAAAAACCTCCCGGGCTTGCGCTTTCGGGGTCGACGCCCCGGAAACTATCCCAATTTTGCTGAACCCCTCTGTGAGGGACGGGTCAAAGTCTGAGGACGAGGCGAGCCTTATGACGTTGCCGCAGTTTTCCCGGCATATCTCGAAGAGCTTGTTCGTGTTGCTCGAATTGAGCCCTCCGATGACTATCATGCAGTCGTTTTCGCGCGACATCTCCTCGGCCTCTTTTTGACGGCCTATTGTAGTATAACAAATAGTTTTGTAAACTTCAACCGATTTTTCACGTAGTTTACCAATATTTTTCACAATAACGTCGAACTTGGCCTCCGGAAATGTGGTCTGGCAGACCACCGAAACCTCATCTTCCTTTATGAACCCGAGGTCCTCGGACGGGTCATCCACGACATAGGCGCGGCCCTCACACCAACCCAGAAGCCCCTCGACTTCCGGGTGCGTCCTGTCACCCACGATGACTATTGTCTTCCCCTCATCATGGAGCTTTTTGACTATTCTTTGAGTCTTTTCGACGTACGGGCAGGTGCAGTTGACAATCTCTATCCCACGCCTTAGGCATTCGTCGAAATGCTCACGCGTCACGCCGTGCGAGCGGAATATCACCCTCCCGCCGTCGGGAACACGCGATAAATCGTCGACTTTGATTATACCGGCTTCGGTAAGCTCCCTTATGACGTCGTCGTTGTGTATGATGTCGCCGAGAACGAATGTTCCCGGCTTTTCTCTGAGTGCCGTGTCGACGGCTTTCTGCACACCCGGACAAAAGCCCGAGTTTTCGGCGATTGTGATTTTTTTCATTCCCTAATCATGTGCTTTTTTTCTTTTTCGCGCGGCTTTCTATGAACTCCATCCGCATGTTCCAGATGAGCTCGCGAAGTTTTTCGTCACACTCCCTGTAAACCTCTTCGCCGACTTTTTTGTCGTAATACTCCGTGAACTCCACGGGTTCGCCGAAGACGACATGGTTGTATTTGAAATAGCTGTTCTTATAGACCACGCAGTAGGGCACGATGGGCGTCCTGGTCCTTATGGACAGCATCGCCGCGCCGGGCGCGAAGGGGAGAAAACTCTCATACGAGTGGTTCCTCGTGCCTTCCGGAAATATGACGACGTGTTCGCCCGCTTTGAGGCACCTCATCATGTCCATGACGGGTTTGACGTCTCTGCCGTCCCTGTTCACGGGGATGGCACCGCTCTTTGTGCACATCCAGCGCCAGAACCTCTTCTGCCATAGGTCAGACTTCGCGACGTAGTGCACGGGTTTGTTGGTGACGAAGGGTGAATAGAGTATGTCAAAGACAGAATAGTGGTTTGAGACGAAGATGTAGCTTCTGTCGTTGTAACCGGGTTTCGGAAGATAGCCGTGCAGTCTGAAAGGTCTCCACCATCTGACGAAAATTCTCTCGAGAACGCGGAGAAGGTTGAACCACCTCGCGAGTTTCGTCTTTTCGACGTCGCGCCTTCCGACTTTTTTTTCGGGATATTTCGTGCTCTGTTCCACTAAACATTTTCCTCAATTATTTTTTTGACGTATTCGAGGACATCGTCCTCGGACATCGCCGACGTGTCGACCACCACCGCGTCGTCCGCCTTACGGAGGGGGTCTATCTCGCGCGTAGAATCCTGCCTGTCCCTACGTTTTATGTCGCGGAGTATGTCGTCGTAGTTTTCGTTGAGACCCTGTATCTCATAATCACGGAGCCTCCTTTCCGCGCGTACCTCAGGGCTCGCGTCTATGTAGAATTTGAACTTCGCGTCCGGCAGGACGTTCGTGCCTATGTCCCTGCCGTCCAGAACGCACGACATGCCGCCGGCTATCTCCCTCTGAAGGGCGACCATCTTGCGTCTCACACCTGCGTACCTGGACACTGCCGAGGCGGCCATCGAAACCTCGGCGGTCCTTATGTCGCTTCCGACGTCCTCGCCGTCTATCATGGTTATCTGCGCCCCGCCTTTGTATTTCACGGTTATTTTGACCTTTTCGAGAAGTTCGCAGACGGCCTTCTCATCCCAGTCGGGGACAGACGCCCGGACACAGGCGAGCGCCGCCGCCCTGTACATCGCGCCGGTGTCGAGGTAGAGAATGTCAAACTCCCTCGCGAGCCTTTTGGCGAGCGTGCTTTTTCCGCTCCCCGCGGGACCGTCCAGAGCTATGTTGAATTTTTCGGCGAGGTCAAGTCTTAAAAGTCTCGCGTCGTTGAGGTAGACGTGCCTCGTCTCCCCGAAAGTGTCAGTGAGAACCATCGCACGGACACATAGTTTCATCGAGCCCTCGACGTCGGGTTCCTGGGCGGAAAAAAACGTGCACTTCGTGTATCCCGCCTCCCTCGCGGCCTTCGCGGGGTACATGGACCTTATGTCCTTCGTCTGGGAAAAAACAATCACCTGAATGTCGTCCGCGTCAAGACCGTTCTTTTCGCATATCACGTCAAGGAGGTTTCCCACCTCGCGGCGTATGACATCGGGGTCGTCCCTTGAAATTGTCGTGGCGCCTCGTATGGCTCTCATATTATTCTCTCCTTACATTAAAAATCGTTTATGTGCGCGCCACAGGCGTGTCCCGTGGAAAACGCTATCTGCAGGTTGTATCCGCCCGTGCACGCGTCGACGTCCAAAACCTCTCCGCAAAAATACACACCGGGCACGAGTTTGCTCTCCATGGTTTTGGGGTTTATCTCTCTGACGTTCACCCCTCCCGAGGTTATCACGGCCTCGTCGAAGCCGCGAAGCGACTTTGGAGTCATCTCAAACCTTTTGACCGCCGAAAGAAGCGCGCCCCTTTCCGTCCTCGACACCGAATTGACCTTCTTTGCGGGAGAAATTCGCGCCCTTTCAAGAACGGGCGTCACCGCGGCCTTCGGAAGAAGAAGCGTGAGGACGTTTCCCAGATCCTTGTTCTGATTTTCGGCAAAATCCCGAAGCAGCCTCTTGTCGAGAATTTCATCGGAAAGCGCCGGCTTGAAGTCGAGAACAAGCTTCACGCGGGAAACATCGAGTCTTGAAAGATACGACGACATTGTGAGGGCTATGGGTCCCGTCACCCCGTAATGCGAAAAGAGCAGTTCGCCGAAAAGCGACTTGAATATCTTTCCGTCGGTGTAAGCCGTGAGCGTGACGTTTTTAAGGGTCAGTCCCTGCATTTTCCGGCAGAAGTCCCCGGATATGTTCACTCCGCAAAGAGCCGGCCTCGGAGCCACGACGCTGTGACCTAGGCTTTCGGCGAAGAAGTACCCGTCGCCCGTCGAACCGGTCAAAGGATAGGTCTTCCCTCCCGTGCATACGGCAACTTTGTCGCAGCATATGTCCTCACCATTCACCGAAACTCCGTGAAGTCTGCCGTCGCGAAGAAGGATTTTGTCAACATTTGCGCCGTAGCGGAACTTCACGCCCGCGTCTTCGCAGGCTCTGACAAGACATTTCGTCACGTCGCTCGCCTTTCCGCTCGCGGGAAAAACCCTGCCTCCTCTCTCCGTCACGATGGGACATCCCCCGTCCTCCAAAAAGACGCACATGTCCGTCGGGGTGAAGGAATGGATGGCTCCCATCAGAAAAGCGGGATTGGAGACGACGGCCGGCAGAAAGTCATCGGGGGAGACGTTGTTCGTGACGTTGCACCTCCCCTTGCCGGTTATGTAGAGTTTCTTGCCGGCTTTCTCGTTTTTTTCATAGACCGTGACGCTCGCGCCGCGTTTCGCGGCCTCGCACGCGCACATGAGTCCCGACGCGCCGGCGCCTATCACTGCGACTTCCATAAAACAGCACACGGCGGAAAATACTTCCGCCGCGATTTAAAATTATCACACGGGATACACGCCCGCGTTCATTCCGGCGTCCACTTTGTCCTCTTTCGCCTTACGCCATTTGAAGAAATTCTCGGACACCTCGGGGAAGAGCGCATAGGAGAGAACGTCTTCCTCCTTCTGATAGAATCCCTTGTCTTTCACTTCTTTCGTGAGACTCTCCATTTCGGGTGAGAGGTCATCCGCGGGACGGTGGGTTATGACTTTGCTCCCGTCTTTCGTGCAGAGTGCGAGGACATCCCCGTTCACCTCACCCATGAGCTGGCCGTATTTACCGAGCATGAGGTCTTTGAACTGCGAGGTTATCGTCTTGTATCTTCCGAAGAGCACGTTCCACACGGCCTGCGTGCCGACAATTTGCGATGACGGCGTGACAAGCGGGGGATATCCACAGTCCCGTCTCACCACCGGCACTTCGGCGAGGCACTCGCCAAGTTTATCCTCCTGGCCGGCCTGCTTTAGCTGACTCATGAGGTTGGAGAGCATCCCGCCGGGAACCTGGTAGAGGAGCGTGTTTATGTCTATCTTTCTCACTTTGGGGTTGAGACTACCCTCCTTTTCAAGCCTCGCCGCCACTTTGTCGAAATGTCTCACAAGCGGAAGAAGTTTGTTTATGTCTATCCCCGTGTCATACTCCGTGCCCGCGAGGGACGCGACGAGAGGCTCGGTCGCGGGATTTGACGTGCCGTTGCCGAGAGGGGACAGGGCGCAGTCCACTATGTCGACCCCCGCCTCTATCGCGAGAAGGTTTATCATGTCGCCCGTGCCGGACGTGTTGTGCGTGTGAAGATGGACGAGCGTTTCGGGTTTCAGCGAACTTTTGAGGCCCTTAACAAGGTCATACGCCGTGAACGGGAGAAGAAGGTTGGCCATGTCCTTTATGCATATGTTGTCCGCGCCCATGTCTTCAAGCTGTTTGGCGAGCTTTACGAAATACTCGGTCGTATGTACGGGCGAGGTTGTGTACGATATTGTCGCCTCGCAGACGCATCTGCCGCCCGCGCCGTATTTTTTTATCGCCTTCATTGAGGCTTCAAGATTCCTCGGGTCATTGAGCGCGTCAAAAACCCTAATGACGCCCACGCCGTTTTCTATCGACTTGTCGACGAACCTTTCGACGACGTCATCGGCGTAATGCCGGTATCCCAAAAGATTCTGACCGCGAAGAAGCATCTGGATGGGTGTTTTTTTGAGATATTTTTTCAGCCCTCTGAGCCTGTCCCAGGGGTCTTCGTCCAAAAACCTAAGGCACGTGTCGAATGTCGCGCCTCCCCAGCCCTCGAGGGAATAGTAGCCTATGTCGTCCAAAAGCGGAAGCACGGGCTCCATGTCATCGAAACGCATCCTCGTGGCGGCCTGTGACTGATGCGCATCGCGAAGGATGGTGTCGGTTATCATTATTCTCTTTGCCATAAAAACTCCTCAGATGGCGGCGACGATTCCCATTATCTGGGCCGTCGCCTCCGTGGCCGCGGTGCCGTCCGCGTACCCCGCGAAACATGCGAGCAGAATGCCCGCGGCTATTGCCGAGCCTATCACCCCGGCGACGTTGGGACCCATGGCATGCATGAGAAGATGGTTCTGCGGGTCATACTGCCGCCCCACGTCTTCCGAAATTCTCGCGGCCATGGGCACCGCCGAGACTCCCGCGGAACCTATGAGCGGGTTTATCTTCCCGTGTGTCGCGGCGCACATTATCTTCGCGGTGAGAAGGCCTCCTATCGTGGCGCACATGAAGGCCACAAGACCTATGAGTATGATTTCAAGCGTCTGCCAGGTGAGGAACACGTCGCCTTTCGCCTTGCATCCCACGGCGAGGCCCAAAAAGATGGTCACGGTGTCCATGATTCCGTGCTGAGCCTGCGTCGAAAGTCTGTCAACCACGCCGGATTCGCGAAGAAGATTTCCGAGCATCAGCATTCCGAGAAGCGGGAGCGATGAGGGAAGAATGAGTCCAACGACGAGAGTTACGACAAGAGGGAAGAGAATCTTTTCTATCTTGCTGACCTGCCTGGTCTGCTTCATGCGGATGGTCCGCTCCTTCTTAGTCGTAAGACCTTTCATGAGCGGCTTTTGGATTATCGGGATGAGGGCCATGTACGAGTACGCCGCAATGGCAATGGCCGGTAAGAAATCGCTTGAAAGCTGCGAAGTCACATATATAGCGGTCGGCCCGTCCGCCCCTCCTATTATAGCTATTGACGCCGCCTGCGCCACGGAAAATCCGAGAAGAATGGCGAGTATGAACGCCACAAACACGCCGAGCTGCGCGCCCGCGCCTATCAGCATGCTCTTCGGATTGGAAATGAGCGGTCCGAAGTCGGTCATCGCGCCTATTCCCAGGAATATCAGCGGCGGATAGATGACTTTGTCCACCCCGTAATAAATGTACCAGAGAAGCCCCCTGTCCACGACATCCTCATAAGCCGTCGACACCTCACCCGTGACTTCGTCCACGGGATACGTCCCCCACAGCACGTCATCCGCGCCGGGGATGTTTATGAGGAACATGCCAAACGCTATGGGAAGGAGCAGCATGGGCTCAAATTTTCTGACTATGGCGAGATACATGAGGACGAACGCTATTATAAGCATTATGTACTTCTTCCAGTCGGCGTCCGTGAACCCCATGGAACCGTACAGGGAGTTGAATATTCCCCCCACGTCTACCGCCAGCAAACCTTCTGCCATACCCCGCCGCCTAACTTATCGTCGCCAAAAGAACGTTGGTCTCTACATTTGCCCCTTTCGCCACCGCGAAAGTCACCACACCGTCACAGGGCGCGGTTATGTCGTTGTCCATCTTCATTGCCTCAAGCACCATGATTGCCTGATCTTTTTTGACGGCGGTGCCGTTTTCAACCAAAAGATTTTTGATAAGTCCCGGGAATGGTGACACGACCTTCTCACCCGAAACCGGCGCCTTGGGCGCGACGGAAGCCGCCTTGGGTTCCTCGGCCTTCGCGGGCGCAAAGACCTCCGCCTTTTCGGAGGCGTCCGCGGATGTCCCCTCTATCTCTTCCACGCCGACAGTGTACTTCTTGCCGTCTATTGTAACAATGAAATTTCTCATCTTCTTTTCCTCACAGTCTCCTGATTCTCCTGACCACGAACTCGCACTCCGGGTCCGCCTCCGTGTAATACGCCGTTATCGCCGCGACTATCGCGGCCTTCACCTCATCCGGTATATCGTCCGGAGGGCCGTATTTTTCAATTACCGCGTCAGATATGGCCCCGGAAGATTTCATCGGCTCCTCCGCCGGCAAATCCGGTCTTTCAATGACGACACCGCCTTCCGGAGCGGCGCGTCTTGCCTCCCTTCCCGCTTTGGTGAGACAGGCGAGGTTATTGGTCTTCCTCATGAGAAGTCCGATGAGCCAGACTATGAGGATTATAATGCATATCCCTGCGAACACGACGACAAAGCCTATGAGAGCGTACAGAAGAGACTCGGACTTGTTGGAAAATATCCACTGTCCGGGGTTCGAGGGGTCTTCGATTATGTCCAATAAATCATATATCACGGCTCGCCTCCAGCATCTGAAGCGTCGCGACCAGGTACTGCCTGGCGAAGGCGGGCTCAATTATGTTGTCTATGTATCCGCCTTTGGCGGCGTTTATGGGATCCGAATTCTCGTCAGCGTATCTTTTCGCGAGAACCTCCCTGTCTGTTTCATAGTCCTTAAACTCTATCTCCGCGCCCTGCACATCGTCAAAAAGGGCGACTTTCGCGCCGGCGAATGCGAGAACGATGTCATATCCCATGGATTTTGCCGAAAAAAGCGTGTATCCGAGCCCCACGGCCTTGCCGTATATCACGGAAATCTTCCCTGAGGGCATGTTTTTCAGCGCGGAAACGAGTTCAGCCGCCTCGAGGTAAACGGAACTCGAATTTTCCTCAGCGCTCTCCTCAATTCCCAAAGTGTTGACGAACATGACGAGAGGAAGGGAAAGCGACGCCGAAAGAGCGCAGAATTCTCTCACCTTCCTTATTTTCCTATGGTTAATTTTAACCCCTTTTTCATCGTCGAAAAGAACGGCTGCGACGGCTATGCCGCCTGTCCTTCCCAGAAGGCACCGGACGTCCCCACAATATGAACTTCCGACCTCGATGACGCTCCCCGCGTCCATGATTTTGAGAATATTTTCGGCGCAGGGCTTTTTATTGAGCCCCTTCGTGGGCGTGTTGAGAAGTCCCTCTTCGGTCTCTTTTACCCTCACGGACGTGAGCGAGGAAATTTTCACAATTTTGTCTTTCACCCCGGATAGATCGTCTTCCAGGAAGCTGACTATCTGTGCGTCTGCCAGAGCGGCGGCGGAAGCGACCTTCCCCTTGTCGACGTTCGCGCCGATTTCCGCCGAGATGACGGCCGGGGACGTGAAGGCGAGATAACTTTTTTTGTCCAGAAAGAAGGTGAAGTCCGCGATTGCGCAAAGGAGCGAAATCTGGCCGTACAACTCGCCGTTGACCACGGCGTACTGCCTCACTTTCCCTTTGAGAACGGAAGCCATGGAAAAAAGCGAGGCGATGCCTTCCAGAACGTTCACTCCCTCACCCACTTCAACCCCGTGCGAAGAAAGAAGGTATATGACGGGGGTGCAGTTTTTAGCCGAAAGTTCCAAAGTTTTTGATATCTTGGCACAGCCGTCCTTCGTCACGCCGCCAAATGACGCGTCAAAATTTTGCGCCACAATATAATAAGGATAGCCTTCGACGGTCGCGAAACCCGTGACCACGCCTTCGCCCTCCGGTTTGTCCCCATAAAATTCGTTTTCATGGAAACTGAAGGCCGAAAGCTCTACGAAGCTATCCTTGTCAATGAGTTTTGAGATGTCGCCGCGAACGTTTTCGCCGGCGGAAACAAGCTGCTTTTTCCTTTTCTGCAACAGCTCCAACCTGTCCATAAAATGCCCCGGAAAAAAATTTTCGTTCGGGGAAATTATACTCATTCGCGCTTTTTTTGGCAACTTAAATTTCCGGTTTCACGTGTGACGAAACCTTGGGAGAAATTAACACCGCAAACGTGAATTTGTGACATTTAAATAAGCGGACTGGAATGTTTTTCACGCGGTCCAAGCAAACCCGGTCAAACGAAAATTCCGAAATCGGGACGAATTAAAAAACCCGACAAATCTGCCGGACACGATTATTTCTGTTCTGTTTTCCGCTTCCTCGAGTCACACAAGAAAGCTCCCATCTCACCGAGTTGATGCATGTACCGACGAGAAGCGTCCTGCCCGTGTACGCCGACAGAGCCACTAAGCAGTAATTTCTCTATGTCTTCGCTATCGCACCTTCCGCCGAGGCGCGTTTTTTGACTTTACTCAACAACGATGAGAGGCCCTCCCGAAATTTTTCTTTCCAAAATGAAGATGCAATACGCGAGTCCCCCTCCGGCCGGGGCCTCGTAAGTCATACTGTAATTTTTGAGAGCTGGCGAAAAAGGCTCAAATTATATTTTCACGGTTTCAAATCTCACGGTATATGTGCCGTCGGAACCGTCTTTTCCCTTCCCTGAATCGTAATTTATTCCGACGAAAAGAATGTCGCCTTTATACGAGAATTTGTCGAAGTATTTTACGTAGTGCCTCTTCTCTATCTGTCCTATCGCTTCATCTGCCGTTTTGTTGTATTTGAGCTCAACAACCATTGGAAGGCGCTCACCAGTGGTATAAGGCATGAATATGAGGTCGGCATAACCTTTTCCCGCTTGCGCTTCCGACTCTATCCCGTACTCGCTTTGCGCGGCGATATAAGCGAATCTCATGACGTCCGCGAGCGTTGCTTCATCATTGAACGTCCTTGTGGGGGCACAGGTCCTCATGGAATTTCGCGATAAGATTCGCGAGCTTTTCCCCGTCTTTGTTAAGAGTTGTGTCAAGTATTTCCAAAGAGAGACTCACGAGCATGCTTAGGGGGTCGTCGCCCATACCGCTTATGACTTCAATGAATTCTCTTTTGATCTCCAGATTGGGAATGTATACCGAGCTTTTGCCTCTGTCATATGCGAGATAGCCGAGATTTACAAGTTGCTTTAGGATTTTGTTAAGATATCGCTGGGTTGTGTCATCCTCGAAAAATATTTCCTCCTGAATTTGATAGGTGTCGCCGCACAGAAGCTTTGTCAGCACGTCATGAAGGCCGTCGCTGTTGAGCCTTATGTACTGTTTGAGATCCTCGAATGATTCGGTCCTCGGCCAGTAGCTCATAAGTTGATTGTCAAGAATGGCGGACACCACTGAATTTGAGTTGTACATGTGGAGGTCTTCACCGGGCTTATTTTCAAATATGTACCCGTCATACCAGTCCCGGATGCCGTCATATGAAAATCCGCGCTCGGCGCAAAGAGCCTTAACTTCGCCGTCCGTGAACCCGAAGTATTGTTTTACAGGTCCGGGAAATTCCATTGAAAACTCCTGGAACATGTTGAGAGAGGAGTTGGTGCAGAATTTCTTTATCCCGTGGATGCCCGTCATGTACGCGAGAGCGACATATTCCTGGTCCTTAAAAAGACTTCTCAAAAAGACGAGATAATCATCATGTCCGTCCGTGTCGGCTTTCTGTTCTCTGAAAGGACTGTCCCATTCGTCAATCAAAAACACAAATTTAATCTTCTTTTCCCCGTAGATTTTTTCAAGCATCGAGATTGGCTCTTCTTTTCTGAACGTAATGTCCGGATACGCCGTCTTAAAGTCATCAACGAGATTTTCTTTTATAGTTTCTATCCCCGATTTGGTATCAACAGTTTTGTTGATAAATTTGACAACGTTGATGTACACGACGTTGTATTTGTTTATGTGGGTTTCATAAGTTTGGGCATTCGAGATTTGGAGCCCGTCAAACTGTGCGTGAGAATCACATCCGAGGCAATAGTAAGCCCCGAGCATGTTCGCGGCCATGGATTTGCCGAACCTTCTGGGTCTTGACACACATAAGAAGCGCTGCTCTGTTGAAATCAATTCGTTAGTGTATTCGATAAGCCCGGTTTTATCAACATAAATTTTGGAGTTTAAC
>JAJQAJ010000046.1 GCA_021203865.1 Clostridia bacterium | reverse complement strand
AAAAAGAGACAGGCGTAAGCCTGTCCCAATCTAATTTCTAAACTTTATTCTTTTCTCTCCTCATCGTCTTCGGGCGGATTCGACACATTTATGCTCTCATCCGTCTCCTCCGTGCCCGCGTTCTCAGAAGGTTCAGCTTCTTTCTCTTCCTCAGGCTCTCCCGAGTCCTGCTCATAAACATTTACGCTCTTGTCGTCCGAAACGTCGACTTTTGAAGCTTTTCCCCTCCTAACTTCCTTAGCCTCTTTTTCCGCTGCTTTCTTTTTATAATGTTTGATGATGAAGTACACAGCTATCGCTATGCCCGCCAAAACGACGAGACCGCAAAGGCACATCCCTACGATGAACCAGACTTTCGAAGCCGTGGATATACGCTCCCACCATGTGCGGTTGTCTTCCGTGTCAGAAGCCATGAACTCTCCCCGCATGGAATCGAGGTAATCTTCTTCGTCGTCCTCTGCCATCGAACCTAAAAGACTTCTGTAATAGTTTATGTTGTTGCAGTAAACGGTCTTTCCGTTCACCTCTTTACTGTATTCCCCGTATTTCGTGAACCAGTCAGCCCAGTCCGCCGCGTCGCCCACCGTATCCTCGGTGTTATAGAAATTGTAGAATATCTCCTTGGACTCTTTTGAGTACTGGTAAGTTTCCTTTTTTCCCTCGTAGGTCACCCAGTGGTCCACGAGCTCCTCCATGTAATCCGCGTCGCCGGTATAGAAAAGATATTTAAGCGCTCCCTGAAGGTTCTCGTAATCGTCCTCGTCTATGTCCTCTATCGTGTCGATAACGTCGTCAAAAAGGTCGTTTTTTGCCCTTATGTCGTCGTTATTCATAAGATTTTCTTCTTTCAAGTTCTCGTACGCAGTGCAGTCATCCTTCCTAAGATCGCAGACCTCGATGTATTCATAATCGGACATATAACTTACTTCACTCGCGAAAATCACCTGCCCGTCGATGATCTCCGGATAGAACCACGCGTTGGTGTCATGGAACTCGACGTCGAATATCTTCACACAGTCATAATCCCCGTTCCCGTCTTTTCCGGTCGCGAGATATTTGTATTCATCGCTCGTCCCTTTGTAATTCACGCGGTAGAGCATGGCGTCGTTGTCGCCCTCGAAAGAATAATAGAGATAATCGCCGTCCGTGAACTGGAAGAGGGGATCGCCTTCGCCCTCGTCGTCCGCGACAAAATATTCCTTATCGGTCTTCATCTCGCCGTCTTCTACGGGCGTGAAGAGAAGTTTGGAGTTGTCGGCGCCTATCGCGACGGCCAAATCTTGCCCCTCAGAATTTGTGAAGCTGAGAAACTTGTACGCCTCGGCTACGTCACCTTTCGTAAAGAAAGCGTCATTCACGTTAGGGTTTCCTTCAATGGCGTCCCACGCGCCTTCCACATCATCGCTCTCAAAGGTCACGTCTTCAAGTGTGAACATGACTTCTTGGGAGTTGATTGCCGAATATCTGTTGTAGTATAAAAGTCCGTTTTCAAATTTGACGAGCTCGTACGTATAATCCGAATTGTCGGTTATGTATCTGTCCGAATCCTCCTTGTACGCGTCGGGATCTTCTCCGTAAAAATTGAACTGCGTGGGAGAAATGTGTGAACTTAAAAGCCCTATGCCGTCAAAAATGAGATCTCCGCAGTTGACGTATATGGGGTCATCTTCATTGTAGTCGTCGGCCTCGGTGTCAATGTAGCTGAAATCATATTCTTTGGCCTCAGTCATGTCGGCCGTGGCACGGTAAATCTGGTTGTAGTTCTGCGCGACCTCGGTGTCACTGCCGAGATCGTCATAGACGCTCATTGTGTAGTATATGACAGGATCTTCGGGGTCAGCGGTGTCGAAAACGTATGAATCTATGTTGTACGCGAGGACGGTGTCAACGTCCTTTGTCGTGTTGTACGAATGGATGTTCAAAGTTTCGCTGCCGAGGTCGTAAAAATCCTCCTCGGCGACATACATGAGGTACACATCCCCTCCGGGTCCCTCGGGCTGGACATACCTGAACTGCATCTCATTGTCGAGAGCCTGATAGTAATGTCCCGTCATGGATTCCGAACCATCGAGTTTGGTTCTCTTGAAATCAAGTCTCGTGTTGAGGATTTCGCCGTCGCTGTTTCTGTCGGTGGAAGGAGTTGAGTAATAGATGTATCCGTCGTATATGTAAAGTCCGGCGCCATAGTCACCCGTATACGCCACCTGGGGCACGACGGTCTCAACGTCGCTGTAATTACGCTCGGCAAGGTTTTTTCTTGAAATTCTCATTATGGCGCCCTTTTCGGGTGTGCCGTAAGAGTTGTCAACGCCGGTGTTTTCAACGCCGTTCATGTAATATATGTAGTCGTCCGTGTACACTGCGAAACCGCCGTTTGAATAAACTGAGGTTCCGGGGTCCTCGTCAAGCTTAATTTTGTTTCTCACGCTGCAGGCGGAAGCGCAAACCACGCCCGCACACATGACGGCGGCCGCGGCCACACATACGATTTTTGTTTTCAGCAAGCTCTTTCCCATAAATTCCCCGATAAAAACATGTCTGCACACTAAGGCGCATCCATTACATTATATAATATAAAACAGCGTTTAGCAATAAAATTTTATCGGCAAAAATCAAAATGCCGCGCTCTTAAAAATTTTATGCCCAAATTCTTCGACGGCCCGAGCCGGGCTTTAAGGTTAAATTAAAAGCCCCGGGAGGTTTCGTCCCGAGGCTCTTACATCCAAGTTTTCTTATGTTAGTCTGTGTGTCCGCGCTTGATGTGATGAGGAAGCCCGTTTACCCAAAGAGGTATTATTTCAGCCTGGATGAGCGGATGGATGTAATGGACAAGGTCGTCCGTGACATTAGTGCCGTCCTTCGTTATCCATTCCTGAGGTACCTTCTTTTCTATGTTGGCTATCTCATGGACGTCGGCGGGTTCGGTGATGCAGATATACGGATCGTCCAAAACCCTCTTCAGGGTCACAACCATGCCGGTCATGCCTTCTCCCGTCTTGCTTTCGGGATCGGGATCAAAAGCGTACTTGACGGCGGCGCCGCCTGCGTTGAAGGCCTCGGTCATGTCAACCCTGGCCATGACGTGTGCCGCGCACCTTTGGAGAGATGAAAGCTCGATGGCTCTCGTCTTGCAGCCGTACTTCTTGGCGACTTCGCCGGCGAGATATCTCGCGGTTCCGGCGAGCTGTTTGTGACCGAACATGTCGACGTAATCGACGTGGTCAGCGAGTTCGCACACATACCTTCCGTCTGCGACCTTGACGCCCTCCGAAACGGCTATGACGATGGAGCGGTTTTCTTTAAGAAGCTCGCCCACTTTCTTCAAGAAGTATTCGACGTCGAACACTCTCTCGGGAAGGAATATCATGTCGACACCTTCGCAGTCGTCGCCTTTCGCCAAGGCGGCGGCGGATGTCAGCCAGCCGGCGTTACGTCCCATGACCTCTACCACCGATACAACGGGGTAGTCGTACACGAGACCGTCACGGATGACCTCCTTCATGGTCGCGGCGATGTATTTCGCTGCGCTGCCGAATCCGGGAGTGTGGTCGGTTATCATAAGGTCGTTGTCGATGGTCTTGGGAACACCCATGAAACGTATGGGGCTCTTTACCTGTTTTCCGTAGTCGGACAACTTCTTTATGGTGTCCATGGAGTCATTGCCGCCGATGTAGAAGAAAGCGTATATTTCAAGCTTTTTAAGGATGGCGAAGATCTTTTCGTAGGTGTCTTCGTTGCCCTCGAGATCGGGCAGCTTGTAACGGCAGGAACCCAAGAACGATGACGGCGTTCTCTTCAAAAGATCCATGTCGAGTTCGTTTCTGATCTCCGTGGAGAGATCGATGACGTCCTCATCCAAAAGTCCTCTGATACCATGTACCATTCCGTAGACGATGTCAGCCCCCCTCTCCTTGGCGGTCTGGTAAACACCCAGAAGGCTGGAGTTTATGACGGAAGTGGGCCCGCCTGACTGTCCAACAATGACGTTTTTCATTTAGAAATTTCCCCCTGTTATGATTTCTCATATTTTTCTTCGCGCGTTCGCGCGCAAAATCATATCTTCTGAATTATACAACCGCCCTGCCCAAATAGCAATACCAAAATCAAAAAAATTTTCCGTCAAAACGCGGGGAACAAAATACGCGGGAAGGGAAGTCCCGCAAAAAAAATTTCCAAAAAACTTAAATGTAAAACAGAATGTCGAACCCAAGGCTTCCCGCGAGTTTCTCCCACTCGGAAGCCGTGTACATCGATGATACCACGTACGTGGGGAGGGTTGTCTCCACCCCGCCGCGCTTCACGGTGAAAGTCACCTCATCCCCCATGCGCGCCGATATGAGCGCATCAGATATTAGGTACAGTCTGTCTATGTCGAGATCCTCCCTAACCTCGCCGGATTGCGAAGTTATGGTGAGATGTTCTATAAGGTCCCCCTCTTTGAAACCGAAACGACTTTTGCCGATGCCGGACTGGACAACGCCCTTGACGTAAACTGCCTCTTTCCTTCTCGCCGCGCCGTCGTCGTCTATGTATGATGAAACGAAATCAGCGTCTATTTCAACGTCCAGAACTAACTTTGAGATGCCCTCGGTCATGCCCGAGCTTTCCTCCGCCGCGTCAATCATGGATTTGACCACGCGTCTTACCGTCCCCGCGGGAAGAGCGTAGCTTATTCCCTCATAATCGTCGTCCCCGGCTTTTGAATTGACGAGTCCGACTATTTTTCCGTCGGCGTTGAAAAGACCTCCGCCGGAGTTGCCGGAGTTTAGGGCGGCGTCAGTCCTTAGGACCCTGTAATAAAGGGCGAGGTTTTCGCCTGAATCAAAATATATGCCGATGTACTCCGAGTCCTTGCTGACGATGCCTTCCGACACGGACATGCCGTACCCGCCGGGGTTTCCTATGGCGTACACCCTTTCACCCACGGTCGTGTAGTCACTCTCAACGAAATCGGCGGCCACAGCCGAGCTGTTTTTTATATCCTCGCTTCCCGTGACTCTCAGAAGGGCGAGGTCGTACGAAGGGACTCCTGCGACTATTTCAGTTTCTATTCCGCCGTCAATGATTATTTCGCCGTTTTGCACGTATGTCTCAATGTAGTCCTCCTGGCCGTAAAGCGCGACATGCACGCGCGTGCTGTATTTGCCGACGAGGTTTTCGTTGTATACGACATGGGCGTTGGTGATTATGTATGCGTCCCCGCTCTCCCTGTCAACGTCAACGATGACTCCGGAGCCCGTGCTCACGGAACTCACGGTGCCGCCTCTTTTGTCCCCGTAAAACGTCGCTATGACCGTCACGGCGGACATGAGGGACCTATTAATGGAGGCTTCAATCGACAGGATTTCATCAAGCTCGGATGATGTGTACTCTATGTCAAGATATTCGTTTATGAAATCGAGAAGCGACAAAGGCTCCCCGCCCAACGCCTCGGTTTCGGAGACATAAGCCTCATACACGGAATAGATGTCAAAATCCTTTCCGTTTTTGCCGTCAACGCCGTCGCGCACAGTGCAGGCGCAGAAAAAGAGCGCGCACGCGACAACGCACGACGCGAAAACAATCATCAGTTTTTTAAAACTAAACGCACGCTTCATTATGAACCAAAGCACGCGGACACGCGATTTTATTTTAATCGCAGCGCTTTAAACGGGTAGAGAGTTTCGTTTGCCGCGTGTCCGTGGGGAATTGTTGATTTTTATGTTGAAAAAGTGTTGAAAAAAATCTATCTTTACTATATAATAGGCAAAATTGACAAGCACATGGGAGAAAATTATGTTTTGCACGGAATGCGGAGAAAAACTCAAACTCGTTTTCAGGGCGGATGAAGGACTTGTGCCCTTTTGTGAAAAATGCAACGAATATAGATTCGCTCAGGCCTATACGGCGGTGAGCATGGTCGCCTTCAACAGGGCGAAAGACAGAGTGCTTCTCGCGAAAAACAAGGGAGAGAACGATTTTGTCTTATTCGCGGGCTACATCAAAAAAGGCGAAACGGCGGAAAAGACGGTGTCAAGGGAGTTTAAGGAAGAGACAAAACTCAACGTGGTGAAGTTCAAATACACGTACAGCCGGTACGTCGAGAGCAAAAACGTTCTGATGTTCAACTACATCATAATCGCCGAAAACGGTGACTTCACGATAAACAACTCCGAACTGGACGAAATAAAATGGTTCACATTCGACGAGGCTCTCGAAGCCATACGTCCAGAAAGCTGCGCCGAGTATTTCCTCAAAAACGCCATCCAGGAGATCCAGCGGGGAGTCCTCTGAAACTTCGTAAATTCTCAGCCGGTTAAAATTAACCGGCTCTTTTTTCAACCAAACCCGCCTGAAAATCAGCCCATGAGCTTTTTGAGCTCCTCGAACTCCTTCTCTATTTCATCATCGAGCTCGCCGCCGGACGCGTCCTTCATCATGGCCTCCGCCTTGGCGTTCTCTTCGGGGGTCATCTCCGAATTTTTGCTGAACGTCGTCTGAGTCTGGGCCATGAACTCATCCATGTCGTCCATCTGCTTTTCAACACCTTTCATGGCGTCGGTGAACTCGCCCTGAACTTTGAGGAAAGTCTTCTCGTTTGTGAGTTTCGACATATCGCGGGAAAGTGTGCCCATGCCTTTTAAAAAGTTCACCGTCATCTGCGACATGTCGCGCATCTGGGAGGTTATCTCAAAGTTGAGTTTGAGCTCCTCCATCCTGTGAATCTGCTTTATCGTCATTTTGAGCCCGGACAAAGCGAGGTTGTACTGGTTGGGAAGTCCCTTCTCTTTGGCTTCTTTACCTTTTTCGATGTAAATCTCCTTCTGCTCTTCGAGCTTTTCAATCTGCTTGGTCATTGACGATATCGTCTCCTTGACCAGCCTTTTCTTTTCAAGTTCCTTCTTTTGACTCGCCATTTTCCACCTTATTGAATCATCTGTGTCCCCAGACCATTTCGGTCTTGCACTGACACCACGTGTTGTTCCAGCCGCGGGGTTTCGTCGAAGCCCCGATGTAAATGTATCTCATCGAGGCGTCCCCGGAAAAGACGCCTTTTCCCATGTCTTCGACGGAAAGAGGTATCTCTATCTCGGGAAGGGACACGCAGTCCGCGAAAGCCCTGCCGTCTATCGACATGAGGTTTTTTGACATTTTGACACTCGTCAGCCTCACGCACCCCGCGAAGGCCTCATGTCCTATTATGAACACGCTATTCGGGATTGCGACGCTGACTACGAAGCTGTTGTTGTAAAAGGCCCTCGCCTCTATCCTCGTGACGGACGGGGGTATGACGACGCTCGGCGACGTGCCGTTGTATTTTAAAAGCGCGCCGCTATGGATCTCAAAATCAGGTTTTCTGACCTCGGGCTTTGACACCGTTTTGTCGCCGGAGCTCTCCGGCGAAATGACGGGAGCTGTCTCCGCCTTTTTGCCCTGCGGCGCTGTGAGGTATTTGACAATTCTCTTCCCCACGGCCTCCTTTGTCGTGCACCATTCGACGCCCGAGAAAAATTCTTTCGATATGGTCTCGGCGACATCGCCGGTGTAGCTGTCCAAAAGGTACTCCACCCTCGGCATTTTATATTCAAGAGGCAGTCTTTCATAGGCGTGCCTGTACACGGCGGGAGCGCTCTCCAGATCTTTCGCCTTGACATAGGGAAGCTCGTATGTCAGAGCCTCACAGGAAAGACTTCTCGAATTGACGGAAGAGACGAAAACTATGACCTTGCAGTTGTCCGCGGCATATTCCAGGGCTTTTTTGTAGTCATCCGCCGCTCTCGCGCCGTGTCTCAAATTCCGCATGGCAAAAAAACAGCTAATGTCGTGGGCTTCGAGATAATCGCAAAGCTCTATGACCTCGGCGGCGTCCGCCCCGGAATAAGCCAAAAAGACGTCCCTCGGGATTCTTATCTCGTAGAGCCCCGATTTGAGCTTTTCGCAAACTTTTTCGTAATCGTCGGAATATATCCCAAAAGTTTTGGGGTCTGTGTCTATCAGCCTCTGAATGTAGAGTCCCACCGCATTGATGTTGTCCGCGTGCATGGTTCTGAAAAGAAACGGCAGCGCCGCGTCGGCGTATTCGGCCGAAGATTTCGCGTCGGAGGATGTGAGGAAGTCGTTGAGCCTTCTTCCGCCGTATGAGGCAGCCTCACAGAAAAGAGCGAACCAGTCGTCGGGAATTGAGGCCTTGAGCTGTTTCGCGTTTTCCGCTATTATCCCGCCGTCGGGTCTTTCCGAATGAATCTCGTCCCAAAGCGTCCTTCTCAGCGCGGCGACTTTTTCGGCCTTGTCCTCGCCCAAAAGCTTTCTTATGCGGTCTTCGTATTCGTCGGCAGACTGTTTTTTAAATTTTTTCCCGCAGTACATGCACTGACATTCGGACGGGGAAACGTCTTTAAGCTCCCCTCCGCAGTATGAGCACTGGTAAAAAACAGAATCCATGGCCTCTCCTGATTGTATCCTACAAATACATTATAACAGCCGGGACGAAAAAGACAAGTTTGGGACATGAATTTAGGTGAAATCACCGTGAAAAAGAAAATTTACGCCGGCAGCCTTTTTACGGCTGTTTACTTTTGAAAGGCGCGCATAAGACAACGTATCGCGGAATAAAGGCGGAAGAACATGGCGTCAAAATCATTGAGGTCCGTGACGTCGGCCATGAGGCTGAAATCTCTTCCGAGAGTTATGTCCCTGTCCTCGATTTTTTCCAGTTCCTTCAAAACCTCTATGAGCCCGAAATCCGGGCGTTTTTTATGTATGAAATCCATAGCGAGGGAGGAATCGGTGAGATATCTTTTGTCATCTTCCTCCATGAGGCCGAAAATCACGTCGGACCCGTCGGGAAGGGACAGACTGTCGTCCTGCACCGCGAAATTCCCCACGTCCCCAATCAAGGTATACCACGGGTGGTCAGCGAGAAGCTTGTATCCGTATTTCGAGAAATCGTCGCAATACTCAGGTTCTTTTTTCTTTTCGGCATCGCCTTCCTCGTCTCCGAATTTGAACTCATTCGCGAAGGACTCGGCCATGAGAACGACACGTGCGCCCTCAATGTCATCCTCGTGGGCGTCAATGAATTTTTGAAACGCCTCACTCCCTTTCGCGCAAAGAAACTCCCTTCTGAGCTCATCTTCTTCAAGATACGAGTCTAGGGCCCATTTGAAGTTTTCATCCCTCAGCGTGACCGTTTCAAGTCTTATGTCGCACATTGACTGCAAAATCTCACCCGTCTTATCGTGGCATTCCCCATAGGGACACACATCGCCACCAACGCTAATGAGAACGGTATCCTCCGATTTGGAGCCGAGGCCGTGAGAGCTTTCGTCTTTGACGCGGCGTCCCCTGTAAAAGCGATACGCGCTCTCTTCTTCCGGCGGGATATCGCCGTCTTTACCGTCGGCGTCCACTTCCTCCGCGGTAAAACCCATCACGCGGCAAAGCTCTTCGCTCGTCATCGCCTCCGTGTATTTGTAAATTGTCCCACCCATGTGGCCTATGGTCCCCTCTTCAAAGAGTAAATCCAAAATTTCGCTAAGAGTCCTGAAATCAAGGCCTAAGTCAAACTGCATTTTAGTCGCGCTGAACTCGACCCTCGCGTCCATGTACTCATATGCCATGTCCAATGTTTTTCTGTCCATAGTCTTCATCCTTTTCAGTATCCCGCACGTTCCTCATCAAGATTGACGTCGTCCCGGGGCGGGAAGTAACGGTATGTGTATTTCGAGTCAAACGGGTTAAGCGGAGAGGGGTAATCCTCGTCACTGCACTCCTCACACGGCATAAGCTCTGCGCATCTGAAATATCTTTCGAGTTTGGAAAGAAGCACATACCCGCAGTTGGCCTCCGTCACCGTGCATTCACCCTCCGCGAAATGCGACAGTCTGCTCTTTGTCATGAGCGGAATGGTCTCCATCTCGTATTTTTCCACCTCAAGTCCCGTACCGTTCATGTACGAGAGGGGTGATATCCTGGTGTACTGCCCACATTCGCGCGAGAATTCTTCCAAAGTTGCCGGGTTATTGCTGCCCATAAACACGTGAACGTTGAGATTGTCCCTAATGATGGTGGCCACATCGCCGTACACGGCTTCCAGTTGCGCGTATGATTGCATGATGAGCGTGAACCAGATGTTCCTTCCCCCGCACGCGGTGATCACCGTCTCAAAGTCCTTTATCCTCGGGAAATTCCCGAACTCGTCCAGTATGAAGCAGAACGGAATTTCCAGCCTCCCGCCGGGGCGCTTCGTCGCGCTCTCGATGAGAGCCTTGTAGGCTTCCTTTACGAAAAGCGCGATGGTCTCGAACTGAGCTTTGAGCTCGTCCCTATACGCGAGGAAAACGGCCACAGGCCCGCCATCCGCGAGGGTGCCGATGTCAAACGAGTTGCATGATGTTATCTTCCTCGTAACAGCGTCCGTGAAAGCGCAAAGTTTTGATCTGAACACCGACACATAGCTCGACGCCGTGGGACCCGACGTGGAGAGTATGATGTCGCATGCAAGGCTGTACGCCCTGGATGAGGGACCTCTTTTCGAGAAATATCCCATGTCGGGACATCCCTGTCCGTAGTCAGAGAACGTGTCCATGATGGTGAATATGGTCTCAAGCGAATATGTCTCCTCCCTTATGGGATTGACTTCGAGGTCGCTGTCCTCCAGCATGGCGTACAGAAAAGCCTTAAGAAGAGACCTCGCACCATCCTCCCATGTGGGGTCCTTCGTGCAGGCTGTCGTGATGTACATTTCGGCCACGGCGTCTATTTCGTTTTCAACCTCACACATCCTGACCTTCTGCATTCTCGTGATATGGCTGCGAAGCTCCTCTTCATCGTCATAGATCTTCCCGTCAAATTCATGCAAAAAGACATCCTGCGACGTTTCGACAAGGCGGACCCTGTCACACATCCCGCGCATGTCCCTGTATTTTCTGAATATCGGCGTGAGAGGATTCCAGTACTCCGTGTGTTCACAGTCACGAAAATTCAGAAGTTTGACGTCGTAACCCATCTTTTTGAGATACCCCGAGGTCTTTCTGTAAAGTTCGCCTTTGGGGTCAGATATTATCATGGATTTCTTTCTCTTCTGTGTGGCGTACGAAATTATCGTCGGAATGACATATGACGTTGTCTTTCCGAGTCTCGTCGCGGCTATGACGCCCACGTGATTGCCGTCCTTAGAGTAAAGCTGCATGAGCTCTCCGTCATCACCGCGAAAACACGCTTTGAGAACTCCGTCACCTTCGTATTCGGGAAGATTAGAAAACTTCACAAGTTCATACTCGCGAAAACTAAGATCTTCGCAGTTGACAAGTTTGGTGCTCTCATATCCTTCAAACAATCTTTCATCCATAATCTTTTCCTCTTATTTTTCACCGGTCATGCCACTTTGAACCCCAGCTGACGGGGTGCGGTCTTTTTTATCTCGCTTCTCACGGCGTCGATGGTCAGCGTGCTTCCAGCCTCCGCGCCGGACATTAATCTTTCGAGACATCTCGCCGAAGCGTCGGGGTCAAGGTCCGCCAAAAGCTCTTTCGCTCCCTCCTCGACCGTGACACCGTCAAGGCCGTAGAGCGTCGACGCCGAGGACACATATGTGTCAAGAAATCTCATTCTTTCCTCTTTTGTCGTGGGCGACGCAGACAAAACGTTGCAAAATTGTCTCAGCTCCTCCGCGCATCCCGCGTCGGCGACAACGACGGGCACGACGTTTGAAAGATTGAGTCTCACGCCGATGGAAAGGTCAAGTGCCCCCCTTGACGCGGTGTCGAGAAATTTTTTGACAAAATCAGTCTTCCTATAAGAAACTCTGCCGTACAGTTTGAACACAACGACATTTGGCCTTTTTTGGTCAAGTGCGCCTATGACGACGTTTCTGTGTGTGAGCTCAAAATGCTCTTCGTCGACTTTGCCGGCGTCCACAACCAGGACATTGCAGCCCGAGAGTGCGGAGGATAGAGAATTGAGATACGTATCTCTCACGTACGATTCGTCCGAACATATCATCAAGGGACGATATTTTTCATTCGCGCAGTTTCTCATTCCCATAACATAGCGCTCAATTTTTATCGCGTCAGCCTTGCGCGACAATGGAGCTTCTGCCGTGACTTTTGTTTTCGACATTGGTGGCGATACGCGGGGAAAATTCGCCACGGTGTTGATAAGATCCCGATCGAACCGGAAGAGAATGTACCTTTTGTCGGGACAGCTTAAAATCCGCGAACGCAAGACACTTTGCACCTGGGGAATAATGACGTCGCGCCCCACATCTTTGCCCATCGAAATGAGGCCGGAAAGAAGACCGCAGATCTCGTCTTTATCGGGCTTCACACCGTAAGAAGATATGAGGTCCGCGATTGACCCGGCGTAAGACTCCACTGTGCAACTGAAAAGAATGTCCGCGTACTCTTTCATATTCGTCTCATCAGCGGTCAGAAGGTATAGAGCGCTCGACGCATGGTTCCAATAAGCCGCACGCCTCAGATTTTCGACGCCCTGCTCCCTGTTTTGAGGTACTCCCAGACCTTCACACTCCGCGACTCCCAGCGCGTACAACGCGTTGACGTCTCCCGCCTCCGCCTTTGCCGACAAAATCTCACATCTTTCAAGCGACGTTTTGGCCGACTGCTTTATAAGTCCGTTGTCCGTCGCGTAAACCAAAGCGGCGCCACGAGCCCTGATGACTGCGTCGGTGGCCTTCTGCGGGGTCTTAACGCAGCTTGACATCCTGCTGAAAGTGCAGTAATCATTCTTTGTCGAAATCGCCAAAACCTCGCCGCTCGAACAAAGTTCAAAAAGCTTCTCCGCGTCTTTGACGCGGTACATCTCAGCCATCCTGAAAAACAGTTTTCCGGGGTTCGGCAGATCCGGCAGGGTCACGGCGAGAAACTCATAATCACACAAAAATTTAGATCTCACGTATTCGTTCATTTTCTTCCTCCAACATAACTTTTCTTTGTGATTTGCTATGGCCTCGCAAAGAAACGGAATGTTCCCTCTCAAAACTTATTATCTGTTGATATTATAGCCCGTTTTAAAAGGGATTTGGTCAACCGCGAGTTGACAAATAAACTTTTTTTTGCGAACTTTACAAAATCATTCCGCAAGACCGGTGGGACATTTTTTTACTTGTATCAGGTGACATCGACAATCATTCCGAACCGGTCCGTCGACTAAAAATTCAAATGCCCCGTCTAAAATTTCGGCATCCAGAAAAAAAAGACGTGCCTCACACGCCTCTTTCACGCCTAAAATCGAGTTCAAACGATTTGCCCTACTGTAAGACAAAATACACGTCATATATCGCCGCGGTGAACAAATAATCAAAGTCCTGCTCCGCCTTTTTTAGGTAAAGAGCAGCATATCCGACTCCAATCTTACAACGCGAGTATATCACCCAAACTCTGACCACATCAACGGGTGGCCGACATATATCCTAGCACCCGTTTTGTCATATCCGATTTTTATGCCATCTTAAATTTTTTGTTTTCTTATCTCACAAATGCCGAATTCGGCATTTGTGAAGTTGTTTAATACCAATAATAAGAAAGAAAGATATTGTAACGTCGGAAGGGCCAATGGGCAATCAAGGTACTATGGATCCCTTACGAACACGTTATACTGTTGAAAGAACAATGGCAGAAATTCATCAATGCGAGAGAAAAAACCATAGTTTTTTGCAAGAGAAAATTTGTGAAATGCACCGGCAATAGGCATATGTTCAACGTTGCCGTAAAATCTTCCCGGCCGGTTAAAACATCACAATCTTCACGGCTCTTTACCGCCAATAACTCACTCTAAATTCTCCTACAAGTTCTCACTCGCATCGTTTTCCTTGCCGCCAGATTCCGACGTCAGAAGCGGAAGCCCCATGCCCTTCAAAACATAATTGATGCTGAGGACGTCATAAAATTTGTTCCTGATGAAATACTCCATCACCCTTTCAAACGTCGTACCGTGCCTGGCGAAACCCACGCTGTGCAAAACCTCATCGGCCTCATCCATGTCGCATTGGAGTCCCATTATGATGCTCCACACGGTTGAAAGCTTGGGGGCACTTTGGGACTTCGGAGACGTCGCCTTTGAATACGTCTGTCTGGAAAGCTGTGCGCAGGTGTACACATCCGGAGCTTTGAGGTCGTGTTTTTCCATTATCTCCTCGACGACTTCATAGAACTTTTTGTCGCCTTTGGTGGAATTTATAAACTTCAATGCCTCTTCCATGAGGACATTTATGTCTTTCTCCGAGCGCATCCTCAGGATTTCGTCCGGGATCATACGACTTTTCACACCTTCGGAATACGTCATGTCCTCTGTGCTTAAAGAAAGGGCGGGATTTGAGAAGCAATACTCGCGCATCTTCCCCAACTGAATTTCATCCGCTTCAACGAACTCCCTTATGAAATTGGCGCCCTTTTTGTATCCGCCGCCCTCTATCACGGACATCAGTCGATCATACTTTTTCATGCCTTCCTCGACTATTTCCTCGTCGGACATGGTAGTCGTGTTCGCCCTTTCCTTTCTCAAATATTCCTGCACCTCGTTGAAAATCTCATCATTCGTCATGCTCGCACCCTATCCTTTGTTTTGTTCCTATTTCCTTAAAATCTGTGTCAAAATCATTTTCATGAAAATCTGCGCCTTTCCACGCATTCAGCCAGGATGTCGCTTACATCGGCGCTTTCGGTGAGCCCCGCCTTCATGCCGCCAAGCTCGTATTTAAAGTCGTCGCAGATGTATGCGATGTCTCGTCCGCTCATGCCTTCCGAAAGTCCCACCATTCTGTCCCAGTCTATTTGGGATGTAATCTCCTCTTCTATGTCACGGGATTTTGATTTAAAAAGTGACAGCCGTCCTTCGTACCCAGGAAGAGGTATGTTAATCCTTCTTCTGAATCTGCTTAAAATCGCAGGGTCCAGCATGTCAACGCAGTTCGTGTTCGCTATGAGAAGAAAATCATTGTTGGTTATGACCCCGTCAAGGTTCCTTAAAAGCGCGGGCACGGCGTTTTCCGATGCTTTATCCTCAGAACCCCGTTTTTTTGCGATTTCATCGAACTCGTCGAAAAATATCGTCACACCGCACCTGTTTTCCGTCGCGTAATCTCTGAGGACGGCAAAGAGCTCGTCTATGTGTTTAGATGTCTCCCCGACATAGCAGTCGACGAGCGTCGACACGTTTACGAGCGCGAACGGCTGACGAACCTCACGCGCGACAGCTTTCGCGAAAGTCGTCTTGCCGGTTCCGGGAGGTCCCTCCAAAAGTATCCCTTTGTTCTGCATAAAATTGTAATTGTACTTGTCGGGATAGAGTTTGGGGTTAATGACGTAGTCCGTCACCGTCTTTTTCGCGAGTTCCAGTCCTATGACATCATCAAAAGTCACATCGATGTCAGAAGCGTCTACGATGGAGTAGAACGACTTTCCGCCACTCTCGGATGTGCCGGAAGATGACGATGAGTGAGGCTGTCCGCCCGCGTTGGGTCCCGACTTCGCCGCCGTCTTTTTGGCCTCCTGGACTTTGAGAAGAAGTGACTCGGAAATTTCAAGCATCCTCTTGATGCGCTCGTCGTTTGTCTCTTTCTCAGTACCTGTGAAGTCGGCGTTAGCCTGCGTGAGATAGTACGCGGATTCCTTCATGAGCCTCGCCGACTCGGCGTACTCCCCTCTGTTTTTCGCGTCGGCGGATTTGGCATACGATTGCTTATACTGTTCCAAAAAATACTGTGTCGTGCTTTTCATGAAAAAAACCTGTCATGTCAATCCGCTTCCGGATTTTTTGAAACTCAAGGGACAGCTTTCGCCATCCCTGTATCTACATGTTTTCGCTTCTCCACTCGTTGAGCCTTACGATGTCATCCACCTGCACGGTGGAGCGCACGGACTCGAACGCTTTGTCGAAATCTTCCTTTTTGATGTTCTTTTCACCTGACTCAACGCATCTGAACGCTGCCACGGTCTTCGCCTTATTGAGAAGGTTAGTGATGTCGGATCCGTTGTATGTGTTTGTGCGGTCAACAATATCGTCAACATCCACATCAGCGTCAACCCCGACGAGACCTTCCGCCTCTATTTTGTCAAGCGCATGTTGCACCATGTAACGCCTTGCGTCATCGTCCGGAAGGCCCACGTAAATTCTTGTGCCGAACCTGCCCGGACGGAGAAAAGCGCTGTCTATCTCCCACGGTTTATTTGTGGCGGCTATGAGAAAGAGAATATTCCCCGTTTCTTTTCCGTATGACTCGGTACCCTGGAGCTGTGCCAGAAGCTCGGAACGGAGCTGTTTGGATATCTGCGACTTCGTGTTTTTGGGAGTTATGGAGTCCATCTCGTCAAAATAGATGACGGCGCAAGAAAAAGACCTCGCCTGGGCAAAAAGCTCCCTCACGGCTTTTTCCGTGTTGCCGACGCCGGTCTGCAAAAGATCGGACGGCTTAACGGAACAAAACTTCGCACCTATTTCATTCGCGATGGCGGAAGCTATCATGGTTTTGCCGGTTCCTGGAGGCCCATACAAAAGCATGCCGCCGCCGTGCTGCGTGTCAAACCCCTCAAAAATCTCGGGGTGTTCGAGAGGCACGAGGACTTTCTCCCTAACTTCCTGCTTCACACTGTCAAGGCCGGCTATGTCATCAAAACGTATGACGGGAAGGCTATCCCAGTCAAACCCGAAGTTGTTTGTTATCTTTTCCGTGTTACCGGAAAGAAGGTCGCCTTCCGGGTTGGAAGGTTTCTTCTCGGGTCTTGCATGTTCCTCCGGCTCTGCGACTGCGGAACTTTCCGGAATGGGTTCAGGCCTGGACACGGAAGGCGTGGGCACGTCATCAAACTCCTCGAAGCCGGGCATAGGCCTCGACGGTCCCGAAACCACTTCTTTTTGCGACTCACGGGGTTTTGTCTTTCCGAGTTCCGCCTCAAACTCCGAAAGTGCCGCGTCTATATCGGCATTTTCTTTCTTCGCCTCGGCCTCCACTATCTTTTTGAGTTCAGAATCCCTGACATCCGACACGGTGTCCGCGTAATTGGAAAATTCCGAACCGTTCAATTCAAGCATCTGCTGAAGCCTTTCCGCAGCGTTTTGATTGGAATAAATGCCTTTCTCGAATATCTTTTCGGTTTTTTTGAGATTGAGCCCGTCGCTGAGAGTCGCCACATCAGTCATGACGTTGTCGAGAGTTTCGGAAAATTCGGAGCGAATCTTCCCCATGTCTCGAAGGTCTCTCGCCATCTTGTAGTTGATGAGCATGTCGTCGACCTGGGCTTTCTGAAACATTATGTTTTTGACAAGGGAGATATATTTCTCGTACGACGCAGTGTCACCCTCCTTGTAGGCGTTTTTGGCGTCCTCCAGGTACTGGGTCTTGCGCTCGGCGAACTGGGCGGAAGCTTTTTCCATCGCGCGAATGGTGTTCTTCTCCTTTTTGTCCTTCTCCGCCTGAATCTTTCTCTTATTATAGTCCTTCTTATACTGTCTGTAAGATGACATGCCCTCTCTCCTAATGTCTTACGGAACAAATTAAAATTTGTTTTTGTTGACCCCTGTTATTCCGCCGGGAATAGACCTCGCAGCATCCTTTATCATGGCATCAATGTCATCGTCAAATTCAGAGACCTCTTCCGTCCCCATCTCGCCCAAAAGTGCGAAGTCACCTGTGTCAAGCATCTGGTTGAGCTTCTCCTCCTGCTGCTTCTGAGCGTATCCGGCGCGCATGAACTGGTTCTGAACCTTCTTGACATTCACTTTTCCGGTACTGGTGGAAAGATCGGCGGAAATGTCATCCATGCACTGCAAAAATGCCTCGGAAATTGACGTGAGTTCCTTCGTCTGTACGGCGAGCTCTATGGACATCACCATGCCGTTTATCTGTTTTTCCTGCTGCAAGGTTTTTTTGAGAAGACTTCTCGCCTGCTGCTTCTGGGTTTCCAGTCCCTTGGCCTCAGCCTCCGCCGCCTTGGACGCATAAGTCTTTTTGATTTTGTCGAGCTTTATGAGCTGTTTGTTCATGTTGTCAAGTGTGATCTGAATACGTGCCGAACGTTCCTCTTCCAGCTCCAGCGGACTTTTCTTGTTTTTGGCCATTGTGTTGTCTCCGTATGTTTTATTTGTCTTCCTCAAGGAAAGGCATGTCTTCCGCACGAAGAAGGGTCATGTCTTCATATGTCGGATCGTCTATCTCCGCTATGCGCGAACACTGCGACGACACAGCTTCGTTGAAGTGGTTTCTTACGTCCCTAGCATTCCCGAAGTTCTTGTCCCTCGTCTCGTAATACCTCTTGAAGTATTCCTTCAGCCTCTCCTCTGTTTCGGGTTCGAGAACGTATTTGTCTCCCACGCAGAGCGAAATGAATATTTTGTACAGTTCCTCGCCGTCATAATCCTCAAACTCTATGTAATGAGTGAATCTCGATTTAAGTCCCGGATTGGAGTCAATGAATCCGCGCATGAGATCCGGATATCCCGCGACTATCACCACAAGGTCATCCCTGTGATTTTCCATGGCGAGAAGAATAGTGTCAATGGCTTCCTGTCCGAAATCGTTACCCTCTTTCACAAGCGAATAGGCCTCATCGACGAAGAGAACACCGCCCATGGCGCTGTCTATGACATCCCCGGTTTTCTTTGCGGTATGTCCGACATATTCCCCGACAAGGTCACCGCGGCTCACCTCGACGAGCTGTCCTTTAGAGATGATGCCGAGCGCAGAATAGATGTCAGCGATGATTCTAGCGACGGTCGTTTTGCCGGTCCCGGGATTGCCGGTGAACACCATGTGATACGACATAGCGGGCACCGGAAGGTTCTTCTCCTCCCTCATTTTGAACACTTTAACCTGTTTGACCCAGTCACCGACCTGTTTTTTGACCTTTCCGAGACCAACAAGAGAATTGAGCTTGTCCATAGCCTCGTCGAGCGTAGGTTTTTCAGCCTCCGCCTCCGCCGCAGCAGAAGTCTTTGCCTCCGCTTTTTCTCTCTCCTCTTCTTTTCGCCGTGTTTCGGAAGCCGCGCCGTTTTTTGGCATTGAGGGCACGGGTCCCTTCGCCGCGGCGCTCGATCTCAAACTTCTCGCGGCCGCGTCACAGTTTTGCGCCTCCATTTTCCAGTAAAGGGCATTCTCGGGGTCGCAGGCCGCCGCGTCGCTGAATCTTCTCGCCGCGATGTCATAAAAGTTGGCCGCGTTTTTGGCGAACCCGTTCTTTTCGTTTTCTTCAGCCTTTTCTTTCATGGAATTGGCGGCTTTAATGACAAACTCACGATTCATATAACTTTCATCCTCGCATTGTGAAGAGCGGCGTCCGTCACGGTCGCGGTGTTACCACAATGCTTAATTCTAAATGCTAAACTAATGTTCAATGCCGTATTTCTTTTTCATCTCTTCAAATTCCGCGTTGTTTTTATCCTCGGCCTCGGCCGCGGGCGATCCGGAAAGCCCCATTTCAAAATCGGGCTGCACACTGTCCATTATTTCCATTATAGCAGCGAGATCCCCGGCCTCGACGTTCCTCTGCTCGGCTCTTCTGGAAAGTTCCATCGCGTACTCCTGGAGATTTGCCTCGAACTCTTTCGCGAACGAATTGTAGCTTTGCGCTTTCGAGATGTCTACTTCCGTGATGACCCTCTGTGCAGCGCCCGCCTTCTGCGTTGCGATGCTTTGCGCGCTCTGATACTTTTTTATACTTTGCGTGAGCGCGTCGACCTGGTTGTTTTTCGCGCGGATATCGCCGTCCATTGTCGCTCTCTCGACGTCAGATGCGCCGTCGCGTTTTTCGAGAAGCTCCCTTACCTCCTTTACGAGCGCGTCTTTTTCCTCGCTCGCATCCTGTATCTTATATTTATAATACATCACTTCGAGATTATAACCGTCTCGCACCTTCTCGACGTTTTTGAAAAGCTCGTCGTTTTTGGCGGACCCGGCGGTTGCCGTGGGGGAGTCCCCCAAATACATGCTCGCATAATCCACACCATTTCCGCCGTCGAGCATCTGGCCTGCGTAATCTGTGGACTTGCCTTGCGAAATTTTACCGTCAGAAACTAAGGATCCGTTGAAGACATCTTCGGCCGTTCCCGTCGTTTCGATATAATCTTTCGCACCGTCCTGAGCTTCCTTAAACTTGTTCGTGATTAGCTGCAACTGCTCGTCCGAAGTTTCCTTGTCCTCCAGCACGGCCACTTCGACGTCGGTAAATTCTTTCATGGCCTCGATGAGCGCCTTTCTAATTTTTTGGTTATTGTAAAGGGTCATCTGGTCCATCACGGACTTAATCTTTTTCTCAAGGGCAGAGATGTCCGCACACACCGTTTGATACTTCGCTGCGATCGCGGGGTTTTTCCCATCCTCCATGAGTTTCTCCGCGTATTTTTCTTTTTCTTTGTTGAGACGGTCGCTCTCTTTTGCGTAATTTTCTTGCGCGCCCTGGAGGCGCTGAATGACGAGATCAGCGAGCTGCTCGGGCGTGTATTCCGTTGTGTACTTGCGCTTGTTAATCGAGGTCGTTCCAGTCATCTTTTTGAGGTTGTCTCTGAAAATCTTACATGTGTAGACAGCCGTGTTTTCGTTTCCCGAACGGCAGGCCGAAACGATGTCGTTGAAAAGACTCTGGAAATTTTTGAGCGTGAGTTGCTTATCCTTCACCTTGATAAAAGTCGCGGCGTCCAAATCGTCAATAAGTCCTTGAATTGCGACTTGCGCGTTTGGTGACATGGAGGAATTGTTTCTCAAATCCAGCTTGAGGTCGTTCGCCTCCTCTATAATCTTTCTTTTCAATTTTCTACTTTTTCCGGCAAACATGTCTTTTCCCTCCTATCATTCACTAGTTATGGGCGCACCGCACTTGTCACAGAACTTTGCGCCGGCCTCAAGTTTTTTTCCGCACACGGGACAGGTTATCTTAGTGTCCGCGACAAAGGACTCTATGACCTCTTTTTCCTTGTGCACCCTCACGAATTCCTCCATGGGATTCTCGTTTTTTTGAGACTCGTAATCTCCGCTGTTTATCCTTTCAAGGAAATCTTCGTCAAATTTTATCTCGCTCAAAGCTATTGTGCTGAGTTCGAGGCCTATCTTCATAAGTTCGTCTTCCCAGTTTGCCGAAATTCTGTCGGAAATTCTTTTTTGGAGAGACGTGATATCCCTAAAACTCTCAACGCCTTTTATTTCCGAAGAAACTATGAACGACAGTGTCTCCCTGTACTTCGCAAAGATGTGCTTTTTGATGTCTTCCGGAGTGATGTCGCGTATTCCCAGAGAATTCATGAGCGTGCCGTATTCCTTCACGGTGAACTTGAACTCCCCATGCATGCCTATCTTCGTGTTTATTCCGGATTCGGCATCCTTATAGGGCACGTCTCCTAGGCCCCACAAAATGGTGAACGGCTGTTTCTCGTTCACGCCGACGACACTTTCTACGCCCATTTTCGCCGTGGCTCTCATATTGACGATAAGGTCATCGGAAGATCTCGCAGTGTAGTTGCGCTTTTCCACTCCGTTTATATAGTACACGGCGCGGCATCCTTCCGAAACGGAAATGACGGCGTTTCTTGCGAGGCCTTCAAGATCGACCTCCCAGGTGCAGTACCCTTCTTTTGCTTTGGGTTCAACAATATAAAGATTAGGTTTTCTCATAACAAAACTCCTATATTTTTTTCACTTTTCCCTGGGGAATGTCGCCCGACACCATGTGCACGCCCACACCCCGGTTGCATTTTTCCAGAAACTCGAACGCCGTACCGTTGGGAACCGCATAATTCATCCCCTGAACCGCCTCGTCGGCTCCGGGGGCACCCGTCCTGTGGCATGACATCGTGCCAATAACCTGCCCCGACGCATTGAGAAGAGGCGAACCTGAGTTTCCGCCGTTTATCGCGCAGTCGGTCATTATCATGCATCTGTTGCCGAGCTTTCTGTTTCTGTCGCTTATTATGCCCTTCGTTATGCACGAGCCGTCGCCGAGCGAGTTACCGATTATGTAAACCGTGTCACCATTGTGCGCTGTAGACGCATCGGCAAACGTCACGGGATGCATGTCGCCCTGCATGCTGAAAAGTTTGCAAAGTGCTAGGTCCACCCCGTTCGGGTTTGAAGGGGTATAATCTCCCACGGAAATGACGTCCGCGCGAATGGAATATCCGTTCACCTTGGCGGTCAGGCAATCAACCACGTTCCCGCCGGAATCAGTGACGACATGCGCGTTCGTCAGAAAATAGCCGTCGTCCGAAATAATGTATCCCGAACCGCTCCAGCCCTTGTCGGCGCCCATATAGTAAAGGTCCACGGTCGACATTTTATTCATATCGAAAACCTTGGCACCGGATTCCTGTGCGCCGGCGATGGTGCCGATATTGATGAACTTTAGGTCGTCCTCTGTGATGAGTCCTTGGTCAAGCAACAGATTAATTCTGTTGTTAGCGGGAACGTTACCCGACGCCGCGGCAACCTTCAGCCAGTGTGTGGCGGTCTTCACGTCGGGATGCGGGTCATCGAGCATAATCTGCGCAAGCATGTACATGGCGTTTGTGTTACCCCTGTTGGCAAGCTCCGTAAAGGCGTATCTCGCCGTTTCCACATCCTTCGCAATCCCGTTGCCGTTATACACCGCGATGGCGTATTTATAGAGCGAGTCGTCGTTCATGTACCCAAAGAATTTAGCGACAACCGGCGGATCCTTTTTGGGTGCGGGAGCAGGCTTTGACGCCGTGACGGTTTTTGCGGCACGTTCCTGGGCCTTTCTCGCCAAGACGGTTTGATCAGCTCCGCAAGCGGGACAGATGTTTCCGCTCTGAATTTCATAGCCGCAATTTCTGCATTTCATCCCTTTATTTCCTCCGAATGATACAGCATTTTTTTTAACTGCATCTATCATATCACATTAAAATCGATAAGTGGTCAACTGTCAGTTGACAAATAATTTTTTTATAAGCGCAAAGCTATGTCCATACACAACATATTCTGAGAAAATCATTTTGAATCCGGTAAGGAGTTTTGCTGCGTCACCGTCCACGCCGCGTTTTGTGACTTGCGGACACTTCATATTTTACATTTTCTTGCATGTTCGTTCAACCTTTTTTTTCGAGAATTACCCCAAAAAAGTTTCCTGCCGTTAAAATTAACCAGAAGTGACATGGTGCGTCTTCTGCCGCCCGCACACACAAAACTGTCCTTCGTAAAACTGCAAAACGACAAAATGAACACGGTAAAATAAAAAAGCACACTAAAACCCGAAGTAGAAACTTTAAGTCGGCTCGGGATTTACCCCATATAGGAATTTAAACCAGAACCGCACCTACAAATCAAATCCACCGCGCAACAATAAACCATGCGCGAGAAAACCTTTTGTCGGATGGACGCTTACAGATTTTTATCTCCCTTAGCCAACACCGCCGGCTGCCACGACCTCCTCGCGCTCTACTTTTATCCCGGTTAATTTTAACCATTGGTTAATTTTAACCATATGTAAAATCCGGCACTGAGAAAGGGAGGCCGCCGGCCTCCCTACCCACATCTCCATACGGCGAATAAATCAGTCCACGTATTCGTACACGTTGTCGCCCTTAGTCCACAGCCTTTCGAGGTCGTAAAAATCCCTCTGTTCGTCGTCGAAGACATGAACCATCACGTCGCCGAAATCGAGAACCGACCATCTGCCCTCCCGCATGCCTTCCTTACGGCGGGGAGCTTCGTCTATCTCCTCCATCTTCTCATCGACGTGTTCGGCGAGTGTCTTGACCTGAATTGAGCTTCGTCCGCTCGCGATTACGAAATAATCGCAAAGGGTGGTCTCATTGGCCACATCAATGTATTTGATGCTCTTTGCCTGTTTCTCAGAAAGAAGCGCGCATATGTGCTTTGCCTTTTCCAAACTTGTCATTCCGTTTTCTCCTCTTTGTCATATATTTCTTTGTAATAATCATAAGCCTCCTGTGTCAGCGGATAAATGTCGGCGCCGGCTTTGTTGAGATAGTCGACCTGATGTTTGAGCGCCGCAAAGAGGCATTTTTGCATGTCTTCTTTAAAAAGTTCTCTGAGCTCTTCCACTCCGGGATAGCTTCTTCCCTCTTCCAGCATGTCACATAGGTAGATAAGCGTCTCTTCCGGGGACATGCCGGGTCTTCCGCTGGTGTGATACTCTATGGCATTTAAAATTTTTTCGCTTCTTACCCCGAAAAACGACGAGGCGAGATATGCGCCCGTATACTGGTGCATGACGGACGACGGAACTCCTTCCGGGGGTTTGAAACCGCTAAGATACGGGCTTGACATGGAAAGATATTTCGCCCCGTCATGGAGCATGGAGCATGTCAGCGCGTCTTTTTCCGGCCAGCCTATTCTCGCGCAGTTTTCCGCGGTCATGAAGGACACCCTCAGAGTGTGCTGCCATCTTTCGGGCTTTAAAAAATGTTTGACGTCCGCCCAGCTCTTATGGAAATAGACGAGCTTTTCGGAAATGTACCTCGCGACCTTGTCGGGCACGTAGTCTAAGACGCTTTCCCCGGCCCCCGCGAGAACCCTGGCCCTCGTGGATGAAACCTTCTCGCCAACATAGGGAAAAGTTACTATTTTGTCGCCGAACTTTTCTCTGAATCTTTCCACGGACGCAAGAAATTTGACATCGTCCTCCCTCGCGCACGCCGCGAGTTTCGCCGAGCGCAAAATCCTTTCCGGATTTTTCCACGTGTGAAAGTCGTCCACCCTGTCACCACCGACTATGAAGTAGAACTCGGCGAACGGGTATTTTTTCGCGTAGTGCTCGCACGTTTTGTAAGAATAGCTGACGCCGCCACCGTCTATTTCAAAACTCGACACCTTTATGTTGGGTTTGTCGAAGGCGAGCCGGCACATCTCCAGCCTGTCGGCGTCCGGGGCGAGCGTCTTGCCGTTCTTTCCCGGCGTCTTGGCGGACGGCATGACAATGACGGAGGTGAGATTGAGAGCCTCCATGGCCGCGTTGACGAGATTTACGTGTTCTCTGTGCACGGGATTGAACGTCCCGCCGAAAATTCCTATCCTTATTTTTTCCAACTCTTCACCCCGCGGTTTACTGCCTGTACTCAACGTGTTTGACGCCTCTTTTGTGAGATCTCCTGTATAAAACTATCTTTCTTCCTATGACTATGATGCACTCAGCGCGAAGCTTTTTTGAAAGCTCCTCGCCGACGTCTTTGGGGTCAGAAGGACAGTTTTCAAGGACAGATACCTTTATGAGCTCCCGAGCTTCCAGGCAGTCGGAAAAACTTTTCAGCATGTTGTCGCCCACGCCGTCCTTCCCCACCTGTCCCACGGGGGAAAGCGAGGAAGAAAGTGATATGAGGTTACTGCGCTCTTTGCTTGTCATAATACATTGATTTTATGGAACATACTCAAATTCAGTGTCCCCGACGACGACCGTGTCGCCTTCTTTTACTCCCATTTCAATTAATTTGTCAATCACCCCGCGAAGGCGAAGCACCCTTTCAAAATAAGCCGCCGACGATGGGTCACTTAAAACGACGTTCCTTTTCAGCATGTCGACGAGCGTGCCTTCGACGACGAAGGCACCGTCGTCGTCAATGAATATTTCAAATGTGAGGTCGCCCTCTTTCCTGTACGAGAACTTTTCGTCCACTTCCTCGCTTCGGGAAGGCCTGGGAAGGGTGCAGAGCTTTTCCCAGACGGCGCGGAGAAGTTCGTCCGTGCCCTCTCCCGTAAGCGCCGATATTTCGATTATGTTGTATTTCTTGCCGTATTTTTTTCTGAACGCCGCGGCATTCTCCCTCGCCCCGGGGATGTCGCACTTGTTGAGGACGATTATCTGGGGAAGGGACGCGAGCCTGTCGGAATAACCTTTGAGCTCACGGTTTATCTTGACGAAATCCTCTTCGGGGTTTCTCTCCTCCGAGCCGGAAACGTCGATGACGTGAAGTAGCATTCTCGTCCGCTCGATGTGTCTCAAAAAATCGTGACCTAATCCCGCGCCTTCCGCCGCTCCCTCTATGAGTCCCGGTATGTCCGCCGCGACGAACGAATTGTCATAGTAGCGCACGACTCCGAGATTTGGAGAAAGCGTCGTGAAATGATAATCGGCTATCTTTGGCCTCGCCGCTGAAACCTTGGAAAGGAGCGTGCTTTTACCGACGTTCGGGAAACCTATTATTCCGACGTCGGCGATTATTTTGAGCTCCAAAACGAGCGCGTGAACCTCGGTTGTCTCACCTTTTTGAGAAAAATGCGGAGCATGACGTTTGGCCGTGCAGAACCTGGCGTTCCCTTTGCCGCCTTTTCCTCCCTCACAGATGAGTTTCTTTTCACCTTCTTCGAGTATGTCGGCTATGACCGTACCGGAATCCTCGTCTCTCACCATCGTGCCGAGAGGCACCTTTATCACGCAATCGTCGCCGGATCTTCCGGTGCAGTTTTTTGAACCTCCCCTCATGCCGTTTCCCGCGGCATATTTGGTTTTGTACCTAAACGCCAGAAAATCGCTTTGCGACGCGTCACCCTCGACGTAAACGTTTCCGCCGCTCCCGCCGTCGCCGCCGTCGGGGCCCATCGCGGGCCGGCCCTTAAACGACTGGAATGAACACATGCCGTCGCCGCCGTTTCCTGATTTGATTGTTATCCTCACGACGTCTGTGAATGATTTGTCGCCCATGGTGAAAGCCCCGCAGATTTTGGGTTTTTTCAGTCTTGGAGGTACACAACCCCCGCGCGCATTTTAATGTTTTCCCTGTCTATTTCAAGTTCTTTGACGCGCCTGTATCCGCCCATTCCAGCGAGGAAACTTCCGGCGGGGGCGATGTCGAGCTTCACACCCTCCACATAGTAATGCATGGGGATGACTATCTTCGCGCCTATCGCCCTGCAGTACTGCATGGCGGTGTTGGCGTCTATGGTGTATTTTCCGCCCACGGGAATCATGAGGACATCACAGCCCTTGGCGAAATCGACGATGTTCTGGTTAAGGTCCTCACCTATGTCCGCCATGTGGCACACTACAAGCCCGTCGGCTATGAACCTGTACATTGTGCACGCGCCGCGGAGGCTTCCGCCGTGGTTGTCGTGGAAACATCTCTTTCCCTCAATCTCGACGCCTCTTATGTCCCATGTGCCCTCGCCTCTGACAATCCGGGGTTTTCCTTTCACCTCACCCACAGCCGAATGATCATAATGGTCATGCGACACGGTGACAATGTCGGCTGTCTCATTTATTTTGGGCGCGCCCACGGTTTCGTCGTAGGGGTCGGTGATTATTGTCACGCCCTTCGCCGTTTTGATGTAAAAAGATGAATGTCCGAAATGTTTTATGTACATAAGATTTCTCCTTAGATTTTACCTTTGAGCTCGATAACGGTAATGCCGTCAGAGGGTTTGTTTTCCCTTCCCTCTTCAAAAAGTTTCCTTCCCGCCAAAAGTGTCTTTTCAAGCCTTTCTTTGTCTTTCGATGACACCGCGTCAGATATGTCGGTGAGGGCCCGGCAAAGCCTTGATATGTCCGCCGTCAAATTTTCACCGTTCAGCAAAAAGAGTTCCGACCAGACCTTTTCGTCGACTCCCGCTATTCTCGTCATGTCCTGGAAACTTCCGCCCGTGAACCCGAAGCAGCCGCATATCTTTTCATTTTTCACGTACGCGTTGGAAACTACGTGCGCGAGCTGCGACGTGTACGCTATTTTTTCGTCATGGACCTTCGCCGTGCATTCGATTATTCTCGAAAAACCCATCTCCCTCGTGAGAAATTTGGCCGTCTCATAGGCTTTTGGGTGTGTTTTTTGCGATGATGTCACCACCATGCTCGCCCCATGGAAAATAACATCATCGGCGTTTTCGACGCCGGAAACCTCCTTGCCCGCCATCGGGTGGAGCCCGACATACAGAAAATTACGCGCCCGGGAAAAGACGGCGTTTTCCATGTAAACCTTCACGCCGCAGATATCATAAAGGTACGCGCCCCGTTTAAACTCATGAGAGTCCATGAATTCCGCGCATGCCTTAGGAGGAAGACACAAAAACACAATGTCGGCGTCCTTGACATCCCCGCGCGCCTCATCCACGACACCGTGCGAAAGAGCGTATTCAAGCGGCTTAGGGGACCGGTTGACGCCGTAAACCCTGTATCCTGCGTGTTTCAAAGCGAGAGAAATCGAACCGCCGATGAGGCCCAAACCCACGACGTATATCTTTTTGTTTTTTATGTCGTCAAAATCTTTGTCCATGCCGCTCACTTCTTTTTCAGAACTACCTTCTGTCCGGAAAAGGCTATGCCGTATTTGTCGATTTTTGTGACGCCCTTATCCAAAAGATTGGCGTCGTACC
>JAJQAJ010000058.1 GCA_021203865.1 Clostridia bacterium | reverse complement strand
GCGTCATTCGCATTCGTCCCCCGAGGCTCAAAATCACGACGGTCAGAATTGGCAGAACCATGTGCCAGAGGTAATCGCCCACCCTCTCTATCCAGTTCATGTCCATGTATGAGCCGGCGGAATGCATTCCCGAAACCTCAAACCAGCCGAGCTGGTTGGCGAAGAGGTATTTGAGAATCTGGCCGAAGAAGAACGAAGGGAGCGATATTCCTATAAGCACGAGAATCGTGACCACGTAGTCTCTCACCGCGTACTGGTGAGTCGCCGCGGTTATCCCGAGAGGGATGGCTATGAGGAACTCAAACACAGTCGACACGGCCGCCACAAAAAATGACGTGCCTATTTTGTCTGCGGCGAAAATATCGGAAAGCACAGGGGCCCCGGTCACAAAACTGTTGCCGAAGTTCCCCTGAAATATGTTTCCGAGCCACTGGAAGTATCCGCCTATCACCCCGTTGTTGAGCCCGTACGCCGAAAGCATGGTCTGACGGAGGTTTTCAAGCTGGTCCTCGTTCACCTGAGAGAGGTTCGCGAGCTTAGACTCAATGTAGTCGACAGGCATGCAGCGAAGCAATATGTAAAGTATTATGGATACAAAGAACAGTATGACTATCGCGATTACGATTCTTTTGAGTATGTATTTAAACATTCATTGGTTCCGAAAATTTATTATTTGATTAGGTATATCTCCCAGATTTTTTCAAGCGGCGAACTGTACGGGTTGACATTTTCGTTGAGTCCGCCGAGAGTTTTTATGTTGTACGCATATAGATTTTCCCTCTGGTATACGGGAAGTTCAATCGCAAGGTCGAGAACGTACCCCATCGCCTCTTCATAAAGCTCCGTTCTGTCTGCTTTGACCGCCGTCTCACGCGCCCTATCAATGACGGGTGAAAGCGTGTTTTTTATGAGGTTATACTCGTAGGAGTAGCCAGTGGGGTCAGCTTTAATCTCCCTATATCCCCAAGCATACGTTGATGATGCCGTAGAATTGTAATGATATACCTGGTACATGTCGGGGTCAATTGTTGATCCCCACGCTGCGGCCCACACGGAAAGCGAGCCGGTGGCGAGTTTCGTGAGAGCCTGCGTGTCCGCTCTAACCTCGACGTTCCATCCGCAGCTATTCAGAAGCTCCATGGCCTGGAGAAATACTCGGTACGTGGGGTGGTCACTTATTGAAGAGCCGGAAATGGTGAACGTGAGTTTCAAGTCGCTCGTCGTGTACCCTCCGTAGTTGTTCGCAGCAAGCTGCATGTAATTCTGGATTCTGGTTACGGCGTTGTCTGTGCCTGACCACTGCCCGGCGTAATCATGCCCGTTGTCGGTTTTCTGTATTTTATGCCCTTTCTCGTCGTACCCCGTTATGGGATATGCCCAGCTCTCAATGGACATCGGCCAGTATATCGTCTGGCTTGTGCCCACGGAGTAATACTCAGTCGCGAGCGATGTCTCCATCGCGGACATGATGGCGCGCCTTAGGTATACGTTTTTCACCTTCCCCGCGTTGATGCCTATGTAGCCGTATCCAAGCTGATTTGCCTCCAAAACGCCGACTTTGCCCTTGAGATCTTTTGTCAGCGTATCATAGTTGGTCGCCGTGAACTGAGGCTCCGCGTAATCAATCTCGCCCTTTTTGAGCTTGTCTATGGCGTTAGTCGAGCTTACTTCCTGGAAAACTATGTTTTCGGATTTCACGTCAAACATGAAATTGTCGTTCTTTTTGAAATAAACGTTCCCGGAATTCCAGAAGTTCTGTCTAGTTATTCCGGTGTCATCGTTTGACCTGTTTGTCGCTTTGAAGGGGCCGGCTCCCACGGGCACGCCGTTATGAAGCTCGGACTGGATTGTGTTGGACTGGAAGTCGTAGTCGGCGTACTTGACACCAAACTCGTTATTTTCAATATCGACTTTCTCGCCCGAATAATAATTCACGGGTGCGACAGAAAATGAGAAGTTGTATATCGCCTTGGGGTCCGTGCCGTTTACCCTCACCTCCAAAATGTCGTACGTTCCCTCGTCAGCGGGGGTTCCGTCCTCATTGTGGTTCCTTGCGACCTTATACTGTTTTCCGTCCACAGTCACATATTCACTCGAAAGATACGCGCCTTCAGCGTTTTCTTCCGTCACTCTTTTATGCCCAAGAGAAGCTATCCCCTCAATGTAGGGATAGATAAGCGAGCCGTCCTCATTTGTGCGCGACTGGAGCTGTATGCTCTTATATTCCGCCGCGTATTCCGTCGCGAGCGTTGTGGCCGTCCCCCAGTATGAAAGGACAGTGTCAAAGCTTTCCTCCACGTTGTCCTTGTACACCTTGTTTTTGGCCTTTTCTTCTGTGTCTATATCGCTTTCTCTATAATTTATGTCAAACTTTTCTATCACGGAAGGGTCGTCTTTCCCGTCGCTCCCTTTTGCGTACGTTATGGAGACGTATCCTTCGTACATCATGAATTTGAAGACGTCGCTCTCAAGCTTCGCCATAAGCTCGGCGTTGCTGTTGTAAGGCGCGGCCGTCACGTCAAAAGCCTCTTTTGCGGAGATATAGTCTTCGTCTAGCTCCTCTGAGAAAGTTTCGAGGGAAAATTCATAATCGGAAAGAAGTTTCGCTCTCGCTTCCGAAAGCGCGCCCGTCTCCGTTCTATCAATTCCCACCGCAAGATAGTAACCATCGGTCACGTTCCACGTCGATATCGCCTCCCTCATCATGTCCTCCGTCGCATAGTACGACGTCGAACCGGACCCTCCGGTCCTTCCCGTTTCATGATAGACATCGATGAGCTCGTCTATTCTCGTTCTCGCGTACGACGCTGCCTCCTCGTCGAGGGTGTCGTCCGTTGAACCGGAATAGTTTTGCTGGGTTCTGTACGCATCGAGCCCCACTATTTCAGTTGAATACATTGTGGAGGACCCGGTGTAGACGGGATCAAGATACTCGTACATATTGAATATGACGTCGTTGATTGTGAGCGGTGTCCCGTCCGAGAAATAAAGGTCATTTTTTATGACAAACCTATATGTGCTTTCTGTGAGCGAGGTGTCTTCCTCAGGTGTCACGTAATCATAAGCCAAGACCACGGTCGCCTCGTCCTCGCCACAGATGAGCTCGCCCTCACTGTCTGTGGAAAGCATGCCTATCTGTGTCATGCCGACCACTTCCTGATCCGCGCCCGTCGTGGCGTAGAAGGGGTTGAAAAGCCCGCTGAGTTCCTCGCTCATGATGACTATGCTGCTCTTTTTGCTGCTGCATCCGGAAAAAAGCGGTATGAAAGCGAGCGCCAAAAGCACACACACAACCGAGGTTGTTATCGTCTTAACTCTTTTTTTCATTTATGTCCTCCGTGAAATCGCGTAAAACGCGCGCGATTTGGGTTACGCGTCCAAAGAATTACTAAAAACGACGTAGTAATTTTTGGTGTAATAAAGTTTTTCCTCGCTTCCGCTGTAGTAATAATTTTGCGAAGAGGAATATCTCGTGTACGTTATGTAGAGATCGTCATCGACGGTGACGGCAAATCTTCCTTTAGAGTTTTCTTCATCATACACAAGAACAGAGATGTTGTACCTGTATGTCGGTTTTTCTCCCACAACGTCGGAGCCCAAAGTGTTACTGTAACAGGAAACCACGTATTTTTCGACCCCGTCCGTGTCTATTCCGAAAGACGATAAATCCGCGTTGGAAAGAAAGTTAATCCAGTTTCCGTCCGACGAAGTCGACACGGCGCCTATCGTGAACTCCAAAGTCCCCGAAAGTGACACATTCGTGAACTCCGCCCCCTTTCCAATGTCGCCCGCGAAAAGACCTATTCTCGCCCCGGACATCGACCTATCCATGGAGTAGAGGTCGTACGTCACATCACAAAATTCAATGTTCGATATCTCCGCCGATTTGTCCACATACCCGAAAAGTCCGCCGTATGTCGCCGTGGCCGTCTGATGCCTCACCAGGATGTTTGAAAATACCTTTTTAGTCCCGTCTTCGGACCAGATTTTTCCCGTGAAGGTTCCGTTTTCGAGCGCGGACGGCCAGACAATGTCCGTGAAATCAAGATCGTTATATATTATAAGGTAAGCGTCCAAAGTCACGAGGTCCCTGAACTGCTCCGCGTTCATGATGTGGTACCTCTCCCCCTCTAGAAATTCAACGTAGATGTTCATGACGTGGCCTATGGCCATCACAAATTCGTTGACGTATCCCGAGTGGGAAAGATGGTCGTCTATCTTAGTTTTCACGCCGCCTTCATCATAGTAGGCCGCGTCAAACGTGTAACCGGAAAGTTTGGGAAAATTGTACGTACTGCTTCCCGAGTATTTTCTGCTGTACGACATTGCGCCGCCCTCTTCAGGAAATTCTGGAAGCCAGATATAGTCATCAAGCGTGTCGTTTTGCTTATAGGACGCGTAGTTGAACGACGTCGAACCGTATTTTACGTAATTTTCCTTCTCGTCCTTATAATAGAAATCAAACACGAAATCGGGCACCCACGCGGCGTAGAGCGTCACCTCCAGAAGATCTTCGCCTTTATATATTATTTCGGATGTGTCAAAATCCCATCTTTCCGAATACATGTAGATGGGACTTGACGTCACCTTCTCCCCTTCCGAGTCGATGTAATAGTACACCTCGTCTCCGCCGCTTATCTCCATTTCAAGAACGTTCCCGTCGTAGTCTATGACGTTGCCGTTCGCGTCATGGTAAAGCTCCCTCACGAGATACCAGCCCCAGAAACCGTACGAACTGCGCGTGGGGTTGGTGACGTTGGCGGTTCCGGTTATCCCCGTGCGCTTGGAAAAGTCCTGGAGTTTTATGTGTACATATCCGTCCTCGTCCTCTTCCATGTTATCCGGGTTGAAAAGGTCCATTCTGAGAGTGAGGCTAGGTTCCCCGAAATTCCCGCCGTTGGCGTCATACGTCACCTGGACGATGTACCCCTCCTCCGTGAGCTCATCAAGGTCGTTTAAACCGCACGCGGCGACCGCGACACACGCGGCCGCAAGGCATATTAAGGTCAAAATCAATACTATTTTCTTTCGCATTGAGATTTTTTAGTTCTAGTCACTCGGGATTATTTTTTCATTTTAATGATGACATGAAGGAGAAGTTTTCCCACATTCGTCCCTCTTTCCTCTTCCGGCTTTACATCGGAAGACTTCTTTTCATCGGAAGGAAGCTTTACTTCAGAAGACTCCCCCCCCCATCGGAAGAAAGCTTTTCATCAGAAGACTCCTCCCCGGCGGAAGACTCCCCCTCGGCGGAAGAAAGCTCCCCACCAGAACAAACTGACGCGCCCTCGCCCTCCATCGACGAGTCTTTAAGCATTTCGCTTTCGGTGCCTTCCCCGGCGCCCTCTGTTACCTTCTTTTTCTCTAATATAGTATATACCAAAAGCGCGACAAAAGCCAATAAAATCACAAGGGCAATAATAAGTCCCCACATGTTGTCTTTCATAAATGAGGAGGAAGATTTCTTTTCCGCAATCTCCTCATCCTCGCTTTCCGACCCGTACTCCAAAAACTGCAAGTATCCGTAGGCCTGCGTCAAGTCCGAATAGTTGGTCACGAGAGCCTGCTGTTCCGGGGAAAGCGCGTTGTACGCCGAGAGCGCGGCATAAATATCGTCCGCGTCCTCAAGAGTTATATTCCCGAGCGGAAGCTTCGCTATCATGGCTATAACTTCGAGGGTGTCCGGCGACGCCGCGGCGGCGCCGTATATTACGGTGTCAAAGTATTGTGCGAGCGTGAACGAATCATAATACTGCCCGTTCACGGGCACAATCATCGTAAGTTTGCTCTCGAGTTTCCCGATGTAGCCAACAAAGTTAGCGCCGTAGAAATAATTGTTGGGGCCGCTGCTCCAGGACGCGAAATCCAAAATTCCAAGCCCTTCGTAATAATAACCGTATTCAAGCCCTCTATAATAACTTGTCATCACATACTGCCCGGGATAATTCGCGACAAGACCGTAATAGTTTTCGTCGTATTCCTCCTCGAGAGCCGGCGCATAGTAACTTGTGAAAACCACAACGCTTAAATTGTCGCAACCGTAGAACGCCTTGTCGCCCACAGCCGAGAGAGCCGAGGAAAGTGTGACTAATGAAAGATTTTTATTTCCGTCAAAGGCGTGCGCGGATATCCTCACCGTGTTATCGAGGACGGTATAAGAGCTGTCCGTTTTCCCCACGGGATAAGTTATGAGAACATACCCAACCTTCGGGTCATCTTCCGTGCCCATTTGAAGATTTTCATAGAGCACGCCCTCCGAGACGAACGCCGCGCCGCTGATGGCGTATGTGTCCGTCTTTTCCGTATATGTTTCGCTCCCGAAATTCTCGCTCTCATACACGCTGAACTCAACATCCGTTGAAAGGAACGGATTTTCGCCTATCTCTTCCAGCGCGCCGAAGCCTTCTTCATTTTCTCCCAAAAAGTCCACATGAATTGTGTTTTCCGACTCAACATACGCGAAGGCATAGTCACCCACATACACCGCGCCGGATATATCTATCTCGGCCTTTTCACTTCCTATCGCCGTGTACGCGAACGCGTAGGCGCCTATGGATAGGACGTCGCAAAGATTTTCAGCCTCCGTCAAATTTCCGCACATATAGAACGCGCCGTCCGACAAAATCATGCCGTCTTGCAAGATGACGGAGGAAATTTTCGTGTACGCGAAAGCGTAATCTCCCACAAATCCGATGTCGGAAAGATTTGCTCCTCCCTCGGATTCTTCATCACTTGCCCTCTTTATAGTTTCGAGGCCACCGCATTTGTAGAAGGCATAGGCGGGCACCTCATAAATTTTGTCGCCTAAAATAACTCCTGTAACTTCGCTGTTTCTCGCGAACGCGCCTTCGCCTATTTTTATTACCGAAGAAAGATCTAATGTTCCCGAGAACGCGCCGCACTGCGCCGTGTATTTATAACCCGTGTAGGTAGGCTCGTCGTCCCCGTTCATAAAAACGAACTCATACGCGAACGTGAGATTGGAAATGTAGGCTGTATTGTATTCGTCGCTTACGGGGTACATCACATCCCTCGTATCGTCCATGACGGAGAAGGCGTACGCACCTATCTCCAAAACGTTCTCAAAGGAAAAGTTTCCCCCGTTTATGGACACACAATTGAAAAACGCGTAGTCGCCCACCACTATGTCGGCTTGTTTTTCACTCCCAAGTGTAAGGCAAGTTAAAGTCGCGCAGTTTTCAAACGCGCCCGTACCTATCTGGGTGCCGTTCCCAATTTTGACGCTTTGAAGTTTCCCGCTCGTGGCATTGGAAAGGTCGTATGCGAAGAAATGTCCGGTGTAGCCTTCAACATATATGTAGTCGCTTGCATTTATGGAGTTTCCATCGTTGTCCACAACCTCATTCCCGCTCTCGTCCGTCAAATAGTAGGTGTATTCCTCGTACACATTTTTCCCGTAATTTTCCCAGTACGTCGACGCCGAAGATGAGCCGTATGCCGCATACCAGGTGTCATAATCCGGGATGAGGTCTTGCGCGAACGCGAAGTCGCCTATCACACAATTTTTTCCTACCTCGACAGACGCAAGTTCTTTGCAGCCATAGAAAGAATACTCGCCTAAAGTGCAGCCGTCCCCAACGCTAAGTGAGGTAAGTTTTGAGCAGCTGTAGAAGGCATAAGCTCCCACCGTTACGCCAGAAGTTATAGTCAAATTTTTCATACTCGTTCTCGCGAACGCCCAGTCGCCTATGACGCAGCTTCCGGAAAAATTCGGAACAGAACTTATCTTAGTGTTATAAAAGGCATACGCGCCTATCTCCTCGAGGGTGCCAAACGAAACCGAACTTAAAGAAGAGCAGCCCGCGAAGGCGTAATCTTTTATGTATTTAACCTTCCCGCCCGTAACAGAGGTGACGCCCGTGCCCGTAAAGGCACCGTTGGATATTGTTGTAGTGTCTTCGTTTAGCTTTACCGCGGTTGAACCCGTCACCGAAGAGAATTTCGGCGCGACGACCTGGAGCGTGGCATAGTCGTCCGAGTATATCATCGTGCCGTCCGAGCTTATTTTAAGGTACGTATTTTGAGAGCTGAGCGTAAATTTCGACACATTCGTTCCGTAGAACGCGTAAGCGTTGATGACGGAAACGTCCTTTCCTAGCGTCACGCTCGAAAGCGACGAGCAGCCGTAGAACGCGTATGAAGGTATGACGGATGCATTTATGGTTATAGACCCAAGACTTACGCAGCCGTAGAACGCGTACGAGTCAAGCTTTATGCTGTCCGCCCTAATGTCGACGTCAAAAAGATATTTGTTGTCCCTGAACGCGCCCTCCGCTATCGACTGGCAGTACCTATTGAGATACAGCGTGCTTATGGAGCAGCCCCTGAACGCGTTTTTGCCTATCGCGACGACCGACGAGAAGTTGAAATCCTCGAGACTCACGCAGCCGTCAAACGCGGATTCGTTTATGAACTGGACGTTGTCCGCCCCGCTGTATGTTATCTTTTTAAGTGAAGTGCAGTTATAGAACGCGCCGTACCCAATTCTTGACAGCGTCGAGGGGAAAACCACCTCCTCCAGGGCAGTTAGGTTCGCGAAAGCGTACCCCTGAATTTCGACAACCCCCTCGGGAATTATAACCTTTGTTATGGTGTCATCGCCTATGAACCAGGGTTTTGTGTTGTACGGGTCTTCCTCGTCTATGACGTCGCCCGCGTTAAGGTCCTTTGCGACATACTCGTAATTTGAGAACGCGTACTGATATATGGTCGTGATTCCCCTGTCATCCGGGATTTCCACTTCGCCGCCGAGACCTTTATAGGACATAAGATAGATGCTGTTTACCGTGAACGGGTCTTTCACGGTCACGGAAATCCTCGCGGTCCTTTGCGACGTCTCCCTGCCCGTGTCCGGGTCCTTATAGTAGACGGTCGCCGTGACGGTGGTCGAGCCTTCACTTTGCGCCGTTATGACCCCCGTTCCGTCCTCTCTTGTGATGACGCTCGCCACCGCGGAGTTGGCCACACTGAACTCAACGTACGTGTCATTAGGGAAATAGGTTTGCAGGTTATAAGAGACGTCCACACACTCAGAAGGGAACATGGAAAGCGCGGGGTCTGAATCGAAGGTGTAAGTGTAACCTTCATACCCTATCTCTCTCTCATCCGAGTACATGCTGTAAAAGGCCTTTTCGACATAATAACCCGTGAGAGAGAAACTGTTGACGACAGGTAGGGTGTACCTACTCGCATTCCCCTCGACATTAACGTTTAGATATGCGTAAATCGGCTCCCCGGACGAATTGTAGCCGGTCACTGTCACCATGACGGGACTTCCTTCCGTGTAATCAAGAGCGAGTATGGTCTGCCCTGATATCGCGACCTTCTCGGGGGAGCTGGATTCGTAATTTAGAACCTGCACCCAAGACGTGGAAGGATATACATTGAGAATTTCCGTAAGGTCCAAGGTTTCGTTAAGTTCAAGTGTCACCGTGGCGACGCCTCCGACGTACCCTACCTCCGTTTTGCTGTTCCCGTACGTCCCGCCAAAATACATGGATATTATCTCATCCGGAAGGTTTACCTCATAAATCGCTGTGTTCAGAGCGTAATCGTACAAAATGACTATGAAGGAGTTCGTGTCGTCAGTAATCTCGTACGTTCCGTCGTCAAAAAGAAGATACCCGGAAGAGCCCTTCATGTCCTCTATGTAATCGGTAAGCTCTACGGACACAATCGTCGTTGAATTGAACGATGACGATATGGGCGTGGCATAGCCCCCGAACGCGCTAAGAGAGAAAAGGTACTGCGGGTCTTCCGACCTTGTCACCGTGCCCGTTTGAGCCGCCATCGCGTAATGGTTGTCATAGATGCTAAGATCGGCGTAAAGTGACGTCTTCTTTGTGGTGCTGTCGTATTCTTTTCTGAACTCGACGCCCGTTAGAACCGGGGCTTCATAATCAATGAAAAGCGGGAATGAAAAGACGTTTCTCGCGTTCTTTTGTTCGTCCTTTCCCACATAATCGAGGTAGGCTTCCAGCGTCACGGTGTACTGCGTGTTGTTTTTGAGGTTATAATCGTACGCGCTAAATCCCTCCATGTCAATCGCCGAGGTGTATATCGAGCTCGCCCCATACGATTTCCTCTGGTTGTAGACCGTGTTCGTATATATTGTTTTTCCTGTCGAATCCTCCGTGATGGTGATGTCTATCTCACCCACGTTCCGTAAAAGCCCGGCGTAGACGTATACTAGATTGTTTACGTTATAGTTCGACGAATCCGATTGGTTCGACATCGCTATGTGGTCCTTGCTCGCGGCCACCTGCGGCATAGAGGGGTCCTGTATGAAATAATAAGATCCCATATACGCGATGTAGTCGTCGTAAAGCCCGCCAACGACCCTCGTGGCGTACGCGTCAGCCATGAGCTTATCCGCGTCGTCAAGTCCGGAGTTTATTTCGTCGACGTTCGTGTCATAATATTCTTCATCGAATATGGGAGCTTTCGTCCAGTCCCCGTAGAACGCAAGGAAAGGTACGCTAAGGTCGACGAAGTTTTCGTTATCCGTCCCGGAAAGCTCCTCTAACGTTATGAAGCCTTCTACGTACATGCCGTTTTCAAACGAGTCTTCCAGATACTCCATGTCCGCGTCCGAGAGCGAAATTCTAACGGTTATCTCCGCGGTCCCGCCAGCTTGCACCGTCACCTTGTCGCCGTCCCGCGTGCCGCCGGATATGCCCGTAACTTCAGTTGTCGCGCCCGAAAGCGTCTCCCCGTCCTGCGTCACCGTGGTGTCGCCGTGACTCGTATAAGTCGCGCTCACACCTTCCGTTTGAACAATGCCTCCCACTCTATATTCAGTAGGTACATCAGATATGTTCTTTAACCGGAAGGTCATCGTGTAGACGCCTTTCTCATCCCTGTACCTGTCGTCGCCAAGCTCAATTTTCGCTTTGTCCATCTCCTCCCCGGACGAGTCCAGGGTCACTATGTAGGCATCCGCCTCCTGTGCGGAGTACAGATTGACGAGCCCCGAGCCTTGTTTCCTCACGGAATACGGCAGCCCGTTCTGGTTGTATATTATGTCCGCCGTGGACATCATTAGCTGGTTTACGGCCGCGGTGACCGCGAGATTGTAATCGGTCCCTTCAAGACCCGTGAGCCCGAATTTTTTCTCGTTCGCGGGGTCCTTGACGTACTGGCGTATGAGCGCCGTGACGCCGGCCTGGTTGGGAGAGGCCATGGACGTTCCCGAAAGCCTCTCATATCCGCCGCCCGGAATACAGGAGTATATTTCCCCGCCGTGCGCGGTTATCTCGGGTTTTATTCTAAGATCCGACGTCGGTCCCCATGACGAGAAGTCGGACATGAATGGACCCGCTTCCTGGGACCTTCCTATCGTGAGATACCCCTCTCCCGCCGCGGCTAAAATCTCGCCGTCGTCTTGGGATATGGAACAGGCCGCCGCGTCGGCGTTGCTGCCTATCGACATGGAAATCGTGCCAGACACGTTGTTGTAAATTATTATGCCGAGCGCGCCCTTGCTCATGGCTATTCTAATTTTTTCCTCGAACGTCGTCGTGCCGCGCTTTACGATGACTATCTCACCCTCATAGCTGTCTTTGGAGTAGTCCGAGTTTCTGCCGAGCCCCGGTATGACCTCAAACGGGACGCTGTATGTGCCCATGTCGCTCTCCGGCTTCCCCATGCGGGTCAGAAGGTCGTCGACAAACGACCTCGTCGTGGCGGTTGAGTCCGTAGCCTCGTTGAAATACATGACGGTGTCGCCATACTTTATATAATTGGAAGTCACCCCGCTCACGGAAGCCACGCTCATTGAGGCCTCATACGTCGAGGGGGAGCCCACCGTGCCCGAATCAGGATTTGAAGTGAGGCCAAGGCTTCCGTTCTTTTCCGAACCCATTGTGGAGTTGTAGTCATTGGACGCGGCGCACACGAGAGATATCCCGGCCTCCTCTATCCTATCGTACATCTCCGCCGTAGCGTCTTTATCTACCTCTCTTGAAAATCCGCACGCCGAGCCGAGGGACATGTTGATGACGTCGACGCCGAGTTTTACGCAGTCCTCCAAAGCCGCCAAAATCCATGACGTTTTCGCGCCCGACGATGATTCTGAAAAGACCTTCATCATCATAAGCTGCGCGGAAGGCGCGACGCCCGTAATCTCCCTGTCGTTTGCCGTGATGACACCGGATACGTGCGTCCCATGCTCCGAGTTTATGGGAAATACGTCCGTGTCCTTATCCGCGTAATCATACGCGTAAGGCACTTTCTCGTTTATGTATACGTCGTCCGCCGTAAGATCGGCGGTTGTCATCGCCGCGTGAAGTCCCGCGACCTCCGACTCGACTTTGTCTTTTGTGTAAGCGAGCTCGACATTTTCGTCGCGTTCAAAGTTTTCGACGGCGAAAGCCGAGTGCGTGTAATCAAGCCCTGTGTCCAGAACCGCCACCACGACGCCGTCGCCCTGATATTGCGAAGCGGAGCTGTCAAATATCCCCGTGTCGTACACGTCGACGTCGTTTGTCACGACCTGGGTTTCGCATTCTTCATATTCCTCGCCGACAATGAGCTCAGCCTCGGGCACCGCGGCCGCGAGAGCGGAGAAGTCCCCGGCCTTTATGGTGACTTCAAAACCGCTGAGCACGGTGTCATAGGTCTCACCCATGGTGTAGTCAACACCGGACCTGTTGAGTTTTTTGACGAGCTTGGTTTCCGACCTTGTGACCGCGTTTTTCGCCTTCATGGCGGCGGCGGTCGTGAGATAATCGCTGAACGTCATGTTGGCCCCAGCGTTCTCGAAGGCGTCGAGAAGCGTGTCATCGGAAAGCTTCAAAATGACCGATATCTCCGTGTCGGCCTTCACCGTGTCGGTGAGTTCATATACGACGGACGGGTCGAAAAGCTCCTCCGTGTGGGTATCTAAAATCCCGCCGTCTATGGCGGTGATGGTCTCCGCCTCCGCCCTGGCCGCGGCGGAAAGAGTGCCTCCCGTAGTTACCTTGTCAATTTGCAGCGCCCCGAGAAGCATAGCCCCCGCGCACACAATCGCAAGAGCGCTCGTCAGTGTCTTTTTCTGTCTTCTCATTTTCTATTCTTTTTTTAATTCATTGGTCTTAAATTCATTCCGTCGCGAAGGGACAATCCCGCGTCGCCCCCTAAATAACTTCTATTGTCGCGGTGTATGTGGTCTCCTCAGACTCATCGTCCGTTTCCTCTTTTAGGCCCACGAGATAATAGTTCCCGTCTCCCAAAAGAACCGTGTAGGTCCCCGTATTCTCGTCATATTCCGACGAATAGACTAAGTAGAAATAATAGGAGTACCCGCTTTGCATGTACACGGTGATGATTGTCTTGTTCCCATCATCCCCCGTGTAAACGTCGACAAAGCCCGCGCCTTCGGTGCTGTACGAAACAATTGATTCGGAAAGTGACATTGTAAGATTTGACCCAGTTTCTCCGCTGCCTTCCGTGTAGGTTATCTCCCAGTACTTTGAAATGACTTTTCCCTCTTCATCATACGTACCTTCCATGGCGAAAATCTTACCTCCCAGCTCGAACACCCAGAGGATGTTGAGCGCGGTCTCTATACTCTCCTCGCCTTCTTCATCAGAGCTACTTTCAACCTCGAATATCTCGACAAACGGGCTCGACGTCGAATACACGTCGGAATATAGCCCGTAGCCGTATTTCACTTTGTATGTTGTCCCTTCGTTGGTTACGCTAAACTCTTCCGGTGACCATAGTTTATCTATTATAAAGGAGTTGTAGCCGTAGGCCGCGTTCCAAATTGAAGAGAACGAAAGATAGAATTTAAGCTCGTATTCTTTTCCTTCTTCTGACCCCGGCAAAGTCAAGTAAAAATATGTTCTGCCGTTCTCTACCGTCGTAGTGAACTTCACATTTTCAAATTCAGGGATGGTGGGAGTCCACTCGGATGTCTTCTCCCCATCTTCGTTCTCTTTTTCGACATACTCCCCGAACATGTTGGGAAGGATGTACCCGGAAGCTTGAGATGTAGTCGCGGTGCCGCTATCGTCTATATCCCAGCAAAGCACCAGCGCCGCATAGGAGTACGCCGCGAGAGAATATCCGTAATACGAGTTTTGGAGATAGCTATCGAGGTAGGTTATAAGATAGAATTTCTCGTCCGTAATTTTATAAGTGTTTGTCGAAAGGTCGACTTCAATCTCGTATTCGTAGTAAAGATAATCGTAGTACGCGTAATAGTAATAATAGTACGCCGTGTGGTGGGTCGTGACACACATTGTAATTTGCGGCCCGTTTTGTCCCCCATCATCTATGTAGATGTATGCGGTTCGCGTATTCCCCGCGCTGACGTCGCCATAGATCATCAGCCCCTCTATATAACTCTCCGTTGCGGCGCTAGATTGAAGCGTAAGCTGGCCTATATCGTAATGCCCGCTTCCGTAAAGGAAACTATACCCGGTGTCTTCCGCGGCTCTTTGAAGCGCGCGGCTTCCGTCTATTCTGTAATATGTAGTCGCCCCGTCCTTCGCTGTATATTCATCTGAAATAGTGCCAAAATTGGTGTATGTGGCGTATCCGAATTTGTTTGTCTCCGCCGTGGCATCCTCTGGGATGTAATATATAGTGACTTTCGCGTCTGAGCCCACGGTATAGTAATATGTTTTGTCCCCCGTTTTAAGCTCGCCGCCCCGCGTGAGCTCAAAGAAGCTTCCCATGTTCGCGGTATAATACTTTGCCTCCGTGTTGTAGCTTGGAATGGTTACGTTGTTATTTTCCCCGAGCTTATACATCGACTCGTACGTTTTGTCGTAGCTTGAAAAATGGAAATATGTGTCGTCAAGCCACGTGTATGTGCCTTCCAATTTTGTGCCGTCCGTATTTGTTAAAGTCGCGCTTCTATCCGTTCTAAGTTCAATGGTCGTCATGTCCTCGGAGTTCACGAATACTCCGGTAAACTCCGTGTTGTCGACATAGATGTTTCCTACGCATATGAACGCGTAGCCGCTCTCGGTGTCTTCCACATTCGCGACCCTCTCGACGTCCACAACGGCCGAAATATTAAGCTCCGTTCCGGCTCCTCCGCCCTCTTCATTTATTGTGCAATCTATCTCAATCACGGTGTCCGTGAGGGTGTAGGCCCCACTTCCTATATTTTCGCCATCTAGGCTATATAAGGTAGCTCCCCCCTTACCGTCCAGGTACACGATATACTTATCCAAAAGATAGTCGACTATATAATATTCGCCCATCTCCCAGCCTCGAACGGTGTAGTCTCCTTCTTCACTTTCCACAAAATCGAGGGTTATAAGCTGCGTTCCGTATCTTATTTGAATGTTTGAAATTTTCCCATCTTCATCATAGGCGACCTCAAAGTCCGTATATGTCGCAATTATTTCGTTTCCCGATGCGTCAACGTATATTGCCTCAAATCCCAGTGGGTCGATATTTATTGTGCTTTCATCCGCGCCTTTCTTTTCTATCGTTTTGTTTTCATCGTAGATCATGATGACGGTCTCCGACCCCGCCTCGCTTGTGTAGGTCATGTACACAAAGGAAAATGAAACATTGTCGCACGTCGAGGTGAATTTATATATCGAGTATCCGTACTCGTTGTTCTTGAGTGTCTCATCCAGCGCTAATTTTCCCTCATAAGTTGTCGTCGTGGTTTCGTCATAATATATAGCCTCAATCTCGTCGCCAGAGTCCAGCCAGTTCACCTTTATGTAGGATTCTTTTTTTTCTATTTCGTCCCCCTCAAGGGTCAAAACGTAATAATAAGAAGGAATATATGTGACCTGTTCAATTCCATCTTCGCTATCTTTTACGAAGACATACGTGTAATAGTATGTGAATTCACTTTCAGTCATGTCCTCGCCATAAAATTCGATGACGAGCATACGCGAGGTGAATGTGTCGCCCTCTGAGGCGCCGTCGCTTTCATCCAAAACCTCAAGCGTCCCGTAGACGTAGCCCGTGACATATCGCGAGCTCTCTTGGGGTTCCCCGCAATCCCCTCCTTCGCAATATGATATGGCGGCGTAAATCTGCCTCCCGTCGACAATCAAAAGGTCGGCGGATAATGTGATGTCATATTCTTGACTGTCCGTAAGATTTGTGACATTTTTTTCGCCGTCATTTGTAATCTCGTAGCTTTCCGCGCCCAAAGTCACCTCAAGCGAAACCTCCTTGTACTCCTCTATGTACACGACGTCCCCGTCCCTATACCAGGGGTTTTCGATTTCCTTTTCATTAATCTCATCAACACTTTCGGTTCTTTCGCTCGTACTGTACCAAAGCCACATGTCGGCATCGTACGAGCCGGCGACGCCTACAATGAACGCGAGCTCCGTAATTTCGCTGTATACTCCTATCTCCAAAGAGGAATAATATATGGGAATGTAGTTTTCAAAATAGCTCTCCCAGCCAAAATCGTTCTCTTCGACGGTGAATATATAGTATGTAAACCCGTAATCCGAATTGTAATATTCCTCATATGTTCCCGTCATTACGGTGAAATAATACGCGTTGTCATACCAGTCATAGCCGTACACGGAATATTTCGCGCTTCCCACGCCGTCGTAGTCGAGGGTCAAAATGTCAAGATTGAGCCCCGCCCCGCTATAATGGTAGAGCATTTGGTATGAACTTAAAACGAGCTCGAAAATATAATTCCCACTAGTATCCCTTGTAAAAAGGAACCTACTGACATCTCCCTCTTCCGCTCCTGTGCCCCCAAGGTAGATGGCCGTGCCTTCAACCAGCGATGAAAAACCGAATCTCACGCGTGAGGTCACTTTTCCGTCCGAAGACACATAATATGCGTTGGAGTACCCGTCCAATGTAACCTCGCCAATTTTTGTATTTTCTCCATTTTCGCCTTTTGCGTACACGTCGAACGTGCCGTCATACTCTTCATAATAGAGGAACCACGCGGTCACGGTCTCCCCGGTGTCCGTGTCCGCAACATCCGTCACCACCGCTTTGAATTTTCCCGCGAGAACGAAGACATACTCGCCCGTCGTGAGGTTTATGGCGGTATAATAAAGATACAGGACATTTTCCGAGCTATCCAGCCAGTAGGTGTATGTGTATGTCGTACCCGAAACATAATATACGCATGTTCCGAACCCGGTGAGCCTCAAATAATAATAATCGAGAGAATAGCATGTCGCGTACACGCCGTAAGAAGAATCGTAGACCGAGACGCCCATATAAAGCCGCCCCATGTCGGCCTCCTCTTCATTTTGGAACATGAATATTTTTTTGTTGTTCACGTCCTCGCCGAGAGAAACTTTTCTTGTCTCCCCGGTAAGCGGTCCCGACGAAAACGTCAAAACGTAGACGCCTTCCTCGTCGTCAATTCTGTATTTTCCCTCGCTCCTATTTCCGCCGCTGACATACGCGACGTCGTCATATTCAGAAAAATCAATGTAGTCGGTATCCGACGTTTGCCAGGTGAGGCTCTCCGTCGCAGAGTCAAAGCTTAATGTGTACCTATACCAGGGCCCCACGAGGCGCTCTTCCCAATACGTGAAGACATAGTCGGTGCTAAGTTTTATTCTGAACGAACCCGTTATGTCCGCGTTGTTCGTGAACGTGTATTCGTCGCCTGATCTTATGTCGCTTTTCCAGTAATACCCGCCGCGATAGAGATAGACAAAGTCGGCGTCTTCACTAGTCACAAACGCGGTGTCCGTACCCCCGAACATGTCAACATAGCCTTTTGCCCAAATTATATACATGGCGGTCGTGCGGGTGGGATAGAATACGGTCACCTCCCCCGACGAGCCTTGAATGACGTACGTGTGGCTGGAAGAATCCCAGACCATGAGGCTGTCTGACACACAGTCGACGGCGTACTCGGGGAAGGAGGCGTACATCTCTGAGCTCCAGCCGAGCATGAGATACCCCGCGCACACGTAATTTGACCCAAGCTCCACGGGGTACCCGTAGTAAGTTATTTGCTCCCATGTTGTGTCCGCCATGCCGCTGTCCGCGGGATAGTTTGTGCTAAACCTTATTGTTATTTGGCTCCTTGAACAGTATATTTTGACGGTGTTTTTCGTGTAATCGGAGCTTACGGTGATATTTCCCTCTGCGTTTTGTACTTTAAGCGCTATCTGCCCCAAAGCATCCTCCGCGAGGTTCTCTAACTCCCCCGCCGTGTAGACAACTCCCGGAAGGTCGTAGAACGTAAAGTCAAGCTCGGACAGGTAGGTATAAGACCCCTCGTCCTGATACTCCTCGTATCCGGTAAGATTTTCGGCGTAAAAGTTGAGAGTTATCTCTATGTTGTAGACGGCTGTGAGCGTCATCTCCTCGGTCATGAGAAGCCCGCTTGATATGGGCTGGCCGTCGTATTCCCAGTAAGCGAACAAAGCGTGCTCTTTTTGGGGCACCTTGGTTTCCATGAACGCGAAGACGTCGCTTCCGACTTCCAGCTCATACTGGGAGTTGAAATATCCCGAGTCGTCAACCAAAGTTATGACGCCCGTCTTCGACTCCGTCTCCTTTTCTCCGCCCTTGCACGCGAAAAGCAAAGACGCGGACGCCGCGAGCGCCATGGCGATGACCGCCAAAATTATCAAAATGTTTCTCTTTCTGGATGTCATTTTCATTCTCTTTTACGGGACGCGCCGTATTTTCCCCACGCGTCGCTTATAACCTTTTTTTCGTAAAGCTTTCCGCTCCGCGAAAACCTCTATTTAAAGCTTTTTTCCCACACGGCGTATAGTGTTATCTCACCTCTTTCCGCGTACACCTCATCGAGCTCGTCCGCGCTGTAAACCACCAGTCCGCCCTCCGTCAGCGCCCAGCCCAAAAAGACGTATCCCTCTCTTTCCGGGGCCCCGCAAAGACTGGAATAGTTCACCTCTCCTCTGCTCTCCGCGTCCTCGTCACCATCGTCCGTCTCCTCCTCTTCATTTCCCTCTATACGAACGACGTTCTCCACCGAACCATCGGAAATTTTGACGGACACGACATAGTCACCATCCTCAGAAAGTTCGCATCCCCAGACGAAGGGGCTATATGAGGAGTTGAGTTTAACATCCCACTGCGGCATGAGCTCGTCCGCGTCGGTGTAGAACGTTGCTGACGTCAGTCCGTAAAAGGCGTTTGACTCAATGACGGTGACCGTTTTGGGGATTATGACAGACGTTAGGTCCTTGCAGCTTTTGAACGCATAGCTTCCTATATACTCGACGGACGAAGGGATGTGCAGAGAAGTTATCGAGAAGTTCGCGAACGCCCCGGCGTCGATTCTTTTCACGCCTTCCTCTATTTCAAGCTCTTTCACGGCCTCACATTTGGAAAACGCGTACTCTCCCACCTCTTCGATTCGTCCGGTCACGGTAAGAGTTTCCAGCGCCGAGCATTTGTAGAACGCGTATCTCGAAAGCTCTATGGTCTCACCGTCCTCGCCAAAATCAATCTCTTTTAACGACGCGCATTTATAGAAGGCTTTTTCGCCTATTCTTTCAAGAGTTTGGGGAAATGACACGGTTTCAAGCCCTGATTTGTAGAAGGCGTAATCGTCTATTTCTTTAAGGGAGCCTCCAAGTTTCAGCTCTTTTAGGCTGTCACAGTGGTAAAACGCATATTTTCCTATGTATTCGACGGATGACGAGGCGAGACTTAGCGTGGAAAGATTCGAGCAGCCGTAAAACGCCGAACGCCCTATGCTTTTAAGATAAGGCCCCAAAGCTCCGCCGGAAAATGTCGAGCCCAAAGACACAAGTGACGAACAGTTATAGAAGGTGTAATCGCCTATTTCTTCTATGTACTGGGGAATGGAAACCGACGTGAGGTTGGAGCACTTATAAAACGCGCCTTCACCTATAAAGCTCACATTCCCCATGTTTGAGACCGTCGAAAGATATGTGTCCCTCGTGAACGCGTAGTCGGCTATGCCGCGTGTGCCGCTTTTGAGTGCGACCTCGCTCGTCGTGTAGCCGTTGTAGCCAACCACCCATCCATTCTTAATGCTCTTGCTCTCATCATCGTTAATTATTCCTGCGTATATGACGTTCGTATTCGAATCAAGACCCGATGTGGCGATGCCGCTATTTCTAAACGCGTATCCGCCGATTTTTTCGACGGTGGTAGGAATGTCCACGGAGGTAAGAATCTTGTCACCGTAGAACGCGTGGTCACCTATCTCTTTCACGCCGCTCACGGAAACGCCGTTGGCCTCCACGAATCTAAAATTGGAAAGCGACGTCATGTTGGCGAACGCGTACGAACCTATGTAGACATCGGGAGCATAGTACGCCTCGCTGGAGCCGTCTATTACGATTTGTATCGTCCTGCTGCATCCGCAAAACGAATAGTCACCGAAATATTGGACGTTTTTTGGAAACTCCGCCGTGCTTAGCGTAGTCTTTCCGTAAAAGGCGTAATCCGCGAAGCCTATTAAGGTGTCATCAAGCATACTGGGGGCTAGGTTGAGCTGACTTTGGCCATTCTCATCGCTTTCCAGCGCCTCTTCGTTGTAGCCTATTATCCAGGAGCGGTCGAGAGAATTTTCCGCCGCGCTTTCAAGGCCCACATACACGAACATGTCCTCTTCTTGGCTTTCATATATCCCCGTCGAAACGAACGCGTCCGAACCTATTTTAGTTACGGTTTCAGGGATGTTGACGTCCTCCAAAGAAGAGTCCCTGTTGAACGCGTAAGAACCTATGGTTTCAAGTCCGTAGGGCAAAGTTATGTCCGAAAGAGACGTACATCCGGAAAACGCGAACTCGCATATCTCCTTCATCGCCGAAGATGTCTCCCCGCTTTCGCTTCCCGTCTCTTTTTCCGAGAAAGTTACTTTTTTGAGGTTTTTGCAGTTCTGGAACGCGTAATCGGGGACATCCGGGACACCCGCGCCTATCGTCACCTCCTCGAGAACCGAGCAGTCCGCGAAAGCCTTCTGACCCACCTCTAACACGCTGTCGGGTATGACAACGCTTTTTAGCGCCTCGTTGCAGCCCATGAACGCCGACGCGCCGATTGATTCGACATTTTTGAGATCAATGGATTCAAGTCCCCTGCAGTAAAGGAACGTGCTGTCTTCTATCTTTGTGACTTTTTCGGGAATGTCAAACCCCGTCATCACGCGGCAGCTGTGGAATGCGCCCTCGCCTATCTCAGTCACACTTCCGGGGAGGTTGACATATTTAAGTTTGGTGCAGGAATAAAAGGCGTTTTTCCCGACGTACTGCAAATTGTCTCCCAAAACTGTGACGCCCTCGAGCGAGGTCTTGCTCTTGAACGCGTTGGCGGCTATCCCTATGACGGGTTTGTCCCTGTACGTGTCGGGAATTTCGATTTCCACGAGCCCGTCCGCGGGTTTCGTCCAGCCCGTCACCTCGTACGCCGTGGCGTTGTTGACAAGCGAGAACGTGCACCCGGAATAATAATCTTTGTCCAAAGATATGTCGGCCGACCATTCGGAGTTGGAATATGTCTTGCTTGACCCCGCCGTGGCCCTGACGCTGACCGTGTAGTCACCCTCCTCCAGAATCTGGAGTGAATAGGAAATCTTGGAGCTGCCGACACTATATATCACGGGGTCCCCGTCTTCTTTCGGGACATGGGACACCCTTATCTCATAGCCACGCGCGTTGTCAACTCTCGACCAGCTCAGAAGATAGTTGTCGAGGTTTATGCTGACGTTTCCCGGCGTGTCGAGTCTGTTATTCACACAGGACGCCGCGAAAAGCGCGCCCACCATGCATATTGTCAATATCAAAGGAATAAAAACACGTTTAAATTTTTTCATTGTTTTAATCCCCGCAACTATTTCTCACTAAAATCCGCAAGGATAGCTTCAGACCTTGTTCTCTTTCGCGACTTTTCTTTCCCGCACAAGCTCGTGCGGCCACTTCCACTTGAACTTCCTCACGGCAATCCCCAAAAGGAAGAGAACCAGCGCTATTATGATGAGCGCGAGCGTCGGGTCGACTGTCCGGGTTATTCTCGTCACGAGCCCCGAGTAGACGTACACAAGATCGTCCGAGTCCTTAATCGCCCCGCCGAATTCACCCGTGGAAAGCGAATTCATGAGCGCGAGCCCGTCAAAGTCCCCATAAGTGTCGTACTCCGCGGAATAAGAAAACTCTTTGTACAGCGTCGCCGTGGCCGGCGTCGACATGTCGTTTTCAACGACATTGCCGTCACTATCCAAAAGTTGCACGACTATTTTGTAGACACCGGGCTCCTTTATGACGAAATTCGCCCTCGAATAATTATTCGACTCATCCATCGCGACGGTGACATAGTACATTGTGTCCTCGTCGATGTCGCCAGTTACCACGCCGAGGTTTAAAACCTCAACCTCCTCGCCTTCGTCACAGCGGTATATCCTCGCGTCAACCGTGTAGGGGTTGCCGCTCGCGTCCTCCATGTCCGCGTAGACGCTCAGTCTATTGGTATAGTTGTCCTCGCCAAGCGCCACGCTGATGCCGCTTGGCCGTATGTCCTCCGTGGGCATCAGGTTGTCCACGATGTTTATTATAAGCTTTTGCCCTTCCTCGCTGTCGGTTATGAGAATATTGTCTTCAAGGTCGCCAAAATCCGTCACGTCGCACATGAGGCTTCCGACCATCCCCTCCCCATAGCTCCACTGCGCGTACAGCGGTACGGAATAATCGCCCGTGAGAATAAGCGACGCCCCAGATTTTATCGTCGTCCCGTAGAACCTTGTAACCGACGCGTTGATTCGCGTCCAGTCGGTGGAGCCGTCGGACTTCACAGCGAAAAGCCCGTCCAGAAGCGACGAGAACGTGTATCCGGAAGCCACCTGGACATCGACAGTCTCATAGTTGACCTCGGCCCAGACGGTCGCCTGTATGTCCTCGTATATGTATTCGCCGACCTTGCTCTCGGTGTTTGTCGTAGAGCAGTCATAAAGATAATCGTCTATGTTCCCGTCGTTCGCGACATCAAGGATGGCGCTCATGTTGTTAATGCCGTCGGTGCCGCCGCCCACAACTATCGACGAGACGGTGATGCCGTCAGCGGGACATCCCTCCACGGCCGTCACGCAATCATCTACGTCATATATTATGCCGTCCGACACGACTATTATGTGTTTCCTTTCGTACAGTGATTGGCTCGCGTTCAGCATGGAAATCGCCTCGGAAAGCGAGGGCGCCAGCACGGTCCCTTCACTTTGCGGATTTTCTATGAGGTTGTTGAGAGAGGCCTGGATATAGGATTTGTTGGTGAGCGACGTGAGGGACATGAGTACGTGCGGCTCCGACGAGAACTCTATTATGCCCATGTAATCCCTGACGCTGAGAAGGTCGAGAGACTGCAAAACCCCGAGTATGGCGAGATTCAAAAGGCTCCCGTCGCCCGAACCCATGGAGCCCGACGTGTCAATTATGACGACCACGCCAGTCGGCGGTGTGTAGTTTATCGCCGTCACGGGAATCATCTGCTGTAAAACGGTGCCGTACATGTCCGATCTGCTGTACATGTTCGCGACGAGGTTGCCGTCGTCGTCGGCCTCATCGCTCACCCCCCCACAGGTGAGAAGCCCGCCGCCGTAGTTGTAGACATACGTGTAGAGAAGCTGGGGCAGAAGCCCGCCACCGCTCTTTACCGTCCCGCCCGTCTTATAGAAATAGGAATAGAACTCCTCCATCCTGCCAAGGTTCTCGATGTAGGCGCAGTACGCGTCGTACATGTTGGCATTGGAGGTGTTGTTGAGTATGATAAGGTCGTATTGGCGAAGCTCGTCAACGCTTAGGGGAAGAGCGTAGCCTTCCGTCCCCACAAAGTCTTCCGAAAGGGTCACAGTGTATATTTCATACGCAAGCTCGCCTTCCGAGATGTCCTCCGCCTCTTTCCCGTACAGCGTTTCGATGAGATTTTCAGATTCGCCTTCCGAGGACTCAAAAATGAGTATTTTGTTGTAATTGTCTATATAAAGATACACGCAGTACGAGTTGTTCTGCGTCAAAATCTCCTCGTCAATGTCCGATATGGTAATTCTTATCGCGTGGAGGTATTTGTCGTAAACTCGACATCTAAAAGTTAGCGTGTTTTTGCCCTGCGAAAGCTCCCTCTCCCCTCCGTCGGAGTTTCCGTTCTCATCGAAAAGCTCAAGCTCCTTGCCGTTGTCGGTGACATAGAGCGTCACGGGGCCTTCGTAGTTACTCTCTATCTCCAGCGTGACATCGAAAGCGTCCCCGGTGCTGACATGATAATCGGGCATTTCAGCGTCGACTATCTGAATGTCGCATCCCTCATACGCGGACGGAATGTACACGCTCTCGACCACGGTGCCCTGGGAGCTTACCATGCTTATGGCGGAAAGCGCGCTCTCGTCAGTTTCTTTCCCGTCGGAAATTATTATCATCTTGCTGGTCTCGGGGTTGGTGTAAAGTTTGCACGCGTACTCCATGGCGGCCGCGAGGTCGGTCGCCGACGTGTCCGGCAAAGCCGCGCTTTTATATTGACTGTAAACCTTTTCGGCGTCGGTCGAAAGCGGCGCGGCGTAAACCTGCGTGAACCCGAAGGTCACCACGCCGACCTGGCAGCCCTCGTCCTCGCCGCGGTAGAGAATTTCCTCGATGTATTCGTCACGCGTTTCGGCGCATTGATCCATCGTCTCCGTGACGTCGACTAGAAGCAGTATCTCGTTTTGCGTGTTGCCCGTGACATATGAGAACGTCATTCCGGAAAGAACGAGTATGGCGCAGAGAAGGACAATGGCCTCCAAAGTCACCGAGACCACTCTGTTTCTCGTGTTCCGGTATTTTTTCGGCACACGCATGATGGCTATCACAATGAGCGCGGCCGCGGGAATGAGAAGGAATAAAAGCCAGGGATTGGAAAAATTGATCGTGAAATTGCTCATGCCGCACCCCCTCCTTAAATTCCTTCCAGCATGTGGAGTATCCACTCTATGAATATGAGCGCGACCAAAGCCACAGCGAACCACAGAAGAAGGTCGTCATAAAGCTCGCTCACGGACTTTTCCTTGTAAGGAGACGACAGCGCGGTGCCGTAGGCGAATATGTCACTCTCGGAATAATCGGCGTGCACGAACACGGTGATGTCGCGAAGCTTTTGCTGGTTTCCTTCCGCGTCATAGAAGTATGACTGGGTTCTCAGAAGATATCTTCCCGGCTCCGTGGCCACAAACGACACGGGCATGGCTAGCTCTATATCCTCTAAGCCGTCAGAGGTCTCGACGAAGTAGAGACCTTCGCCCGCGTATTCCGCCTGGAGAAGCTTTTCCATCTCTTCCCACCATATCTCCAAAGCTTCACCGTTTGAGTTTACCGTCAGAGTGTCACCTACCGTGAAATCACTTCCGGTTATCGCGGAAGGATAAAAATATGTGAATATGTTCGTGAAAAGCAGCGGGAACTGGATGCCGACCGAGATGTTGGAGAAGTTTACCGAGAACGGCATGACCATTATCTTGCTGTATCCGTCGTCTTTTATCATGAAAGCAGGGTATCTCCCGCCGCTCGCCTCAAAATCCATGAGCACGGTGTACTCTTCGTCATAGCTCGTTATGAGAGACGATTTAGTGAGAAAGATGTTCTCGGGTGTGAGCCCCGCCATGAGGGCGTTTCCCTCCGCCTCGTCCGTAGCGGAAAGATAGCACTCATATGTGAGATTCTCGTACCCGTCAAGCGACATGGTGAACCCGGCGTTCGTCGGGGCCCTGTCCGGGTCGATTAAAAGAACTATCCCGTCCGTGGGAAGTGTCGTCGGCGCTATGTGCTCGTATATGTAGAAATCGTAAGAAAGGACTTTTCCATCCGCGTCTACCATCTCATCGTCTATGTTGTCTTCGGTGACGTACGCGTACTGCACGATTATCTCGTACCCATATTCGTCCGCGTACCTCGAATACATGCTCTTCACGGACTCCAAAACGTCCGGCACAAACGTGTTGCTCTCCTGACCTATCGTCGTGTAGAGCACGTTTACTATCTGCGTGTTTCCGCCGTAGACATAGTAGACGTTGTCAAGGCCATAAGAATCGTCGACGGAGTCGGCAAATTTTACCTCTATCTCGTCGTATGCGTATATGGTGTAGTCGGCGGACGTGTTGACGGAGTATTCGTCCTCCCTCCCGCCTATTAAAGGCGCGTACGTGTCGGTGTACGTCAAGTCGTACATCATGACGAATGTCATGACGTCCTCGCCGTCACAGTAAACTTCGTCGTCTAAGATGAAGTATTCGTCCTCACCGTCCTCCTCCGTCACGAGCGTGTCGCCCTCATATTTGGGATTTTTTATCGTTATCTCAAAGTTCAGAAAACCGCTTCTTCCGTATGTCGCGAACTCGACGTACAGGGCGTAATAGCCGTCCACCTTTTCCGTGTACGCGTCAAGGATGGCGGCGTTCCATTCCGTGTTCTCGTCCCCGATATACATTATGTTGATGCCTTCAAGAGAGTCCGTGTAGGACGATGAGTATATCGAATCGGTGTAGACATAAATCTCCGCGTCGGCGTTGATGTTGAGTATCCTGTCCTCGCAAATCTGCAGCGCGTCGTTGAGGTTCGTGGACGCGTACGTGCAGCCGTTTTCCAAGATTTCCTCCATCCCGAGCTCCAAGTCATCAATCCTGTCCGCGCCCTCGGCGCGCTCTAAAAGAATCTTTGCGCCGTCGCCGCAGGAGATGACGGTGACGATTCCGCCCTCTTCCAGAATTTCCCTGCCGTAGAGGGTGGCTTCCGCCACGGCCCGTTCAATGCGCGTGCCGTCGTCGTTTTCCGTCCTCATGCTTGCGGACGTGTCCATGATGAGAACGACCTCCGACACCGAATAATCTTCCATGAGCGACAGCGCGGGACGGGCGATGATGAAGGCGCAAGCGGCAAGAATGAGAACCTGACAGATTATGATGAGAATGTTCCTTATCATGTTGATGGGAACCTTTCTCTTCCTGTATCTCAAACTGAGAACCCACACGAATGTGGAGGACACATATTTCTGTTGGTAGTTGGGCCTTATGAGATAGATAATCAAAAGAACTATCAGCGCGAGCGCCAGCGACAGTATCAGCCATAAAAGCCCGTTGTTGGTAAGGAAACTCACTTTGCCATCCCCGTCATGAGAAGCTCCCCGAAAAACGCGCGCTCAACGGGCTCGTCGGTCCTCAGCGTTATGAAGTCCGCGCCGACCCTGTTGCAGTACCTCCGAATGCCTTCACGGAAGTCCCTCAGGGCCTCCTGGTAAGACTGGAGCATCGACCGCGTTATACGGAGTTTCAGGTTTCTCTCGTCGGCTATGTCCGCCGATTCAAGGTCTATGAGATGTATTCTGCCGTCGTACAGAGGATCACACTCCTCCGGGGTGAGAACCTGCACAAGGAGAACCTGTCTTTTCATGTACACAAGGTAATCAACCGCTCTTTTCCAGCTCTCTTCATCAAAAAAGTCCGAAACTATGACGGAAAGGCCCGCGCCTTTGCCGGTGTCCGGACAGTTGGTGACGCATGAGCCCATGTCACACTCGTCATCGAAGACCAGATTTTCGTAGTCGCCTATGGCCCTAAAAAACGCGTTTTTACCGACTATCGTCCCGTACACGTTGTCACAGCGGTTCCCCCTCATGACGTTCAGGGAGAGTTTGTCCATGTTGTGTACGGCCAAAAAGCCCATTGCCGCGGCGACAGCCGTGGCGTAGGCGGCTTTCTGGGGGTTGTCCTTGCCCATTGAGGCGGACGCGTCCAGAAAAATCTGTATCTGCATCTGACGCTCATCGGTGTAGAGCTTCATGTAGTATTTTTCAAATCTGCTGTAAAGATTCCAGTCAATTCGTCTTATGTCGTCGCCCAGCTGGTATTCCCTGTAGTCGGCGAATTCAACCGTCTGTCCGTACGTGGACACCAAATGTTTTCCTCCGAAATACCCGGAGAGATTGTTTTTGAGGTTGAGCGACAAGGTCTCGAGACGGCTGAAAAATGCGTCGCTTATCAAAGACCCTTCCATTGGTTCTCCGTCTGCCGCTTAAAAAACTTTCGCGGCGAATGATTGTCGTAGTAAAAATTCGTTTTTATTTTCTTCCGAAACGTCTCTTTTTTGAGCCGTCTTCCAAAGCTTCCGGCGCGGCGTCCTCCGCTGCCACGTCGCCTTGAAAGACCTGCGGCGCGTCTTCTCCGGTAAGGACATCTCTCTCGCCCTCGCCAGCGGGTGCCTCAGACTCTTCTTCTTCCGCGGGGTCGTAAATCATTCTCCCCTCTCCGGACTCCTTTATTCTGCCCTTGTATTTTTTAGAAACTTCATCGACTATCTTTATTATGATATCATCCGCGGAAACCCTGTCCGCCACAGCCTCGAAGTTGAGCTTTATTCTGTGACGTAAGACGGGTAGGGCCATCTCGTTTATGTCATTGTAGGAGACGTTGAACCTCCCTTTTATGAGGGCCATTACCTTCCCGCATGATATGAGCGCCTGGCCCGCACGGGGCGAGGAGCCTATCCTTATGTATTTTTTGGTTATCTCGGCGGCGTACTCACTGTCGGGGTGCGTGGCGCTCGTCAGAATCATGGCGTAGCGCATGACCTCGTCGGCGACGGGTATCTGATTCGCGACCTCTCTCATTTTGAGAAGTTCCTCGCCCGTGCACGCGACGTCCGCGGTCTCGTCCATGGTCTTCTGCGTTAAGTCGACTATCTGGATGAGCTCCTCCATTGAAGGGTCGGGGACGAGGAGCTTTAACATGAACCTGTCCATCTGCGCCTCGGGGAGAGGATACGTGCCGTCTTGCTCTATGGGGTTTTGCGTCGCGAGGACGAAGAAAGGCTCGTCAAGCTGACGCGTCGTGCCCATGACCGTCACTTTGTGCTCCTGCATGGACTCCAAAAGCGCGGACTGCGTCTTGGGCGTCGCACGGTTTATCTCGTCCGCGAGGAC
>JAJQAJ010000093.1 GCA_021203865.1 Clostridia bacterium | reverse complement strand
TATTTTACAGAAAATTGTGGGGCTTTTCAATTTTTTTATGTGCACTTTCTACAAGGCTCAAAAAACAAATTTACACAAACTATTGTACACTCTCACTTTGACATGAAGGTGTGGTGAAATGTTTAAATTCGATTCATTGAACTTTTTACCCGCTATGTCTCCGGACGGGGACGCGGGCGAGTTTTTCAAAAGACATTATTACAATTTGGATGAATTTGACGAGGTGCCTCAGATGCATATCGAGGACACTGGCGAGGACGACGGCTTCGCAGGAGATTATTCGGGCGATTTATACGAAGACGGTGATGATGAGTTCTATGACTTCGATTATGACCCCGAGGATGAGTGAGGAAAACTTTGATGGCCGAATTATTTCAGTGCTCTGTCTGCGGAGGCGAGCTTAAGAAAGAGGAAGGCGGGAATTTCCGCTGTGTTTGCTGCGGGGCCGCGTTCAGCGAAAAAAGGGAAAACGTCGAGGAGACCGTGAAACGGGTCCTCGGCGAAGAAAAATACGCCATGACGTCCGCCGCGAGGCGAAATCTCTGGCGTGCGATGCACTCCCCAGAGATAGACAGCGGAGAGTGTGCGGGCTATGCGAGAGCGCTCAAATCCTTCATTCCGGAAGATTACTACGCGAATTTCGCTGAGATTGCGAACTCGAAGGGGGACAGGGAGGTTTCGGAGTTTTTGTCATCCTCAACCGAGGCTGACATGGAAACCTACGCTGACGCTGTTTTGGATTTCATGCTAAGGTCAATGACACCGGGAACGCTTCCCGCCGTCTCCGGATACATAGAACGGGCCTTTGAAAAGGACGCAAAAAAATTTTCCGAATATTTTGATCTTTACGAAAAAGAGGCTGAGAAGGTGTCAGAAGGCATTTACGAGCTCACGACCCCGAGGGATGTCTTTTTGGCCTATTCGAGCAAGGATTACATGTTCGTCACTGATCTTTGCGCGCATCTCGAAGAGCAGGGAATGACCTGCTTCATGTCTTCAAGGAATTTAAGACACGGCAGAGGGGCAGTGGAAAATTACGATGTGGCTTTGAAGACTGCTATGGACTCTTGCAACGTGTTCGTCTTTGTGTCGTCCAAAAATTCGCGCTCACTCTCCTGCGATGCTTTAAAGACTGAGATTTCCTACATGCGGGGAAAAGACATAAGATTCGCCCCCGCGGAGATGAAAAACATACCATACGACAAGCTCCCCGCGTCCTACAAGACGTGCAGGGTGGAATACCTTCTTGACGACTATGGTGAAAATTTTTCCTCCGCCGACAGAATGGTGAAGGAGTTCTTTTCCGGATTTGAGTGGAGGAGGACTAAGGAGGAAGTCTCCGACAGCGTTTTGCACTATCTCACGGCCCAGCCTTCGTATGAAGGAGTTGGGAAGGCACAGATTAAGAAAGGAAAAAAACGTTCTTGGCCACGCGCAGAAACTCATGGGGATGGGCGAGTTTTCCGAGGCAGAAAAAAACCTCAAAGACTTAGAAATGGAGGAGGTGGAAAGGCTCGGAGCGGCCTCCGCGGCCGTCTACCACAAACTTATTTCGTGCGGCGTGGGCGTAAAAGACGATGACGAACTCGTGAAGTGGCATGTGAGGCGCGGAACTCACTTGTCGGAAAGCAAAAATTACATTCTCGCGATGTCCTCGGAAGATTCAGAGGAAAAAGATACACTCAAAAGTCTTGATGACGAAATAGAGGGGCGCTTATCTCAGGAGTATGACAAAATAGGCGCGCATTCGGAAAACAATGCTGAAAAAGGCGGCGTCACCATGCCCGGTGTTTCGTCCGCTGACGTATTTTCCGGAGCCAATGACGCGCAGAGAAAGGCGATAGTTACGACGGAGGGACCAGTACTGATAACGGCAGGACCGGGAACCGGAAAGACGTTCACGCTCGTGCAAAGATGTGCGTACCTTATAGAAAGGTGCGGTGTGAAGGCAGGTGAAATAATGATGGCAACTTTTACAGAGAAAGCCGCCGGAGAAATATCGCAAAGGCTCAAAAGGGAGCTTCGTGATAGAGCGGACCTCGACGACATGTATGTTGGAACGTTTCACGCGATATCTCTTCGCATTCTCCGCGAGCACATCAGCAAGACGAGACTCAAACGCGGCTTCACCATGCTCGACGACTTTGACCAGAAGTATCTTGTGTGGGAAAATCTCAATTCGTTCAAAAGAATTGACGGCTATTCGCTTGTCGTCAAGGACGTGAACGACTTCAATCACATAAGGTCGAGCTGGGACCACGCCGAAAAGATCTGCGAGTATGTCAACAATCTCGCGGAAGAGCTTGTGAGGCCCGAAGATCTTCAAAAAGATTCGGACCCCGCCGTGAGGGCGCTCGGAAACATTTGCGTGAGATACCGCGAACTTTTGGAGGAGGACGGGTACATTGATTTTTCAGGGCTTCAGACGGAGTGCTACCGTCTTTTGAAGTCGCATCCCGAAATTTTGAGGGAGATGCGCGGCAAAATAAAATATATCATGGTCGACGAGTATCAGGACACCAATTACATCCAGGAGCAACTCGTATTCCTTTTCGGTGGAGAGGCTTGCAACATCTGCGTCGTGGGAGATGACGATCAGGGACTTTACCGTTTTCGCGGTGCGACCATAAGAAACATTCTGGAGTTTCCGGACAAAGTGAGAAAAATGGGGCATAACGCCACGCAGGTTTCACTTCTCACAAATTACCGCTCGGAGACTGGCATCATAGATTTTTACAACAGATGGATGAAAACAACGTCCGGCAAGGGGTTTTTCTTCGACTGGGGCAAGTATCGCTTCGACAAAAAAATAGTTCCGAGCCCCGACAAGGCGAGAAACGACCGGTGCGTTTTAAGACTAACCGCTGACAACGATCCCGGCGGCTGGGCAAAAAAAATCGCTTCATTTATAAAAGGATTAAAGTCATCCGGCTTCATCTCTGACTTTAACGAGGTGGCGTTCCTTTCGAGGAGTGTCCGCAACAATCCCATGATAAATCTCATCAACGCCCTTGAAAGCGAGGGGATAACTGTAAATTCGCCGAGGTCAGGGATGCTTTTTGAAAGAGACGAAATAAAACTCGTTATAGGATGTCTCATAAAGATTTTTCCCCGGTATGAGACCTCGCTTGTGAATGATGAGTTTGACCTCAGTGCCTCAGTGAGGGAATACTACACACATTGCGCGAAATACGCCGATACTGTTGCCTCCGAACCTAAAAACAGCGAGCTTAAAAGTTTTCTTTTGTCTTACGCCGAAAGGCACTCACAAATTTCTGTGACGGAAAAATACGTCTATTCGTCGCTCATAGAAATGCTTTACGCTATGGAGCCTTTCAAGAGCATGCTCGACGTCGACGAAAATGAGGGAAGCATCATCGATGTGAGAAAGGCGAAAAATCTTGGACTCTTCATGGACGAAATCAAAAAATTCGAGTCGCTTCATGGGGTAAAGGCTCTCAACGATTACGGCGTCAAAGAATCCACGAAGTCGCTTTTCAACACATATCTCAGGCTTCTTTACAACAATGGTACAAACGAGTATGAGTTTGACTCGGACTCCGTTCCGAAAGGCTGCGTGTCGTTTATGACCATACATCAGTCGAAGGGCATGGAATTTCCCGTTGTCTTTGTCGACTCCCTGGGCACAAATCCCAGCGATTCAGCCGATGAGTTCATGGAAAACGTCGAAAAGAATTATTTTCCTCAGCCTCCGTTTGAACCGGAACAATACATCAAATATTATGATTTTTGGCGTGTTTACTACGTCGCGTTTTCACGGGCGAAGAAACTTCTTGTTCTCACCTGCAACAAAAAAGAAAGTGGAAGGTACAAAGAACCGAGTGACGTTTTCGTCGGCGTTTACGAAGGGCTGAGCGAGCCATGGTAAGGAAACATTCACATCGTGTGGTAAGAAGTTATGTGTCTTTCGCTGTGAGAGATTTTCGCGTCATACGGACCGGACATGAAAGATCTGATTCTTTTGGAATGTAATCATTGCTGAAAAAGTCACAAATACCCAACTGAAAAAGTCACAAATACCCAACTGAAAAAGTCACAAATACCCAACTGAAAAAGTCATAAATACCCAACTGAATCATTGACGTAACTTTTTTTGGGATGTGATGAGTTGAACGGATTTGTCTTTGATTTTGCTCATTGATCGGCTGTCGCCGGATGATTTTATGTGTTGACATTTTTAACCTCAAAGTGAGACGTCATAATAATGCGAACTGTGCCCAGTTTCATTTACATATTAAAAATGGTTCGGGCTTGCAGTTTAATGCAAGCAGGTAAAATGTATGAAATTCAGAGAAGTTTCGCGTTGTCGACCGATATTGTCTCCTTTTTGACGACGTGTTTTTTAGTCTTTGAGTCGTACACGATGCCGAGAAGTAGGACATCCCCTTTGTATTCGTAAAAGGCCTTGTAATATCTTTTGTCTTTGATCTGGGCGATGGCGTTTTCGGCGGTGTCGTCCACTTTGAACTCCATGACCATCGGAAGTAAAGTTTTTCCTTTTCTCGGTGTGAATATGACGTCCGCCCTGCCGCGTGAGGAAGAGGCTTCCGTCCTCGAGTAGTAGTCATTTATGAGGTTAAAATAGGCAAGTCTCACCGTGTTGGAAAGACTGTCCTCCGTGTCATAGTTGTGGTAATCTGACACATACTCGTCGTGGACCCGCTCTATCCTCTCGGCAAGCGCCTCCATGTCTTCATCGGAAGAACCGTTAAAGGTGAGGGAGACAATCTTCGCGGAGAGCAACTCAAACTCGTTTGACTCGAAAGACCCCAGGTTTTCTAGGACGGTGAGAAACTCCTCCCTTATCTCATGGTTTGGTATTCTCACGGTGCCGTCGGATTTGACCATAAGCCTCAAAACATCATCATCCGACAATGTTTCGCCGGGATAGGCTTTTTTCTCGGCATCTTCCTTTTTGCTGGTTTTTTTGTCGAACGCGAGGTATCCCAGATGCACGAGGATGGCGAGGATATCGTCGAGGTTGTTTATCGTCACGAGGTCGTTCATGTAGCCGGAAAAATTGACTGTTCGTTTTATGTCACTTAAAAGATCCAAAATGACCCTGTGTATCCCGAATCTGTTCTCTTTTATGTAGCCAAAAAGTTCTTCAAAACTTTCTGTCTTCTCCCAATAGCACTGGAGGTCGTTTTCCGTGAGTGCCCTTACGACCGAGTTGGAGTTGTATATTTCGACTCCGTCAAGGTTATATCCGTCGTACCAGTATTTGAGGTCGTCATAGGACATGCTGTATCTTTTCGCGAGATCCTCGACCTCATTCGATGTGAAACCTATGTGCTCTTTGACGGGGCCGGGATTTAACATCGTGTACTCTCGGAACATGTTGAGGGCAGAGCCGGTCGCGTATTTTTTTATCGGCAGAATTCCCGTCATGTAAGCGAGTGCGACATATCTTTGATCTTTCAGAAGCGTCCTCAAAAAAACAAGATACTCGTTTTGCCCGCTCACATCTTCCTTCTGTTCCCTGAAAGGGCAGTCCCATTCATCGATTATGAACACAAATCCTATGTGCGTCGAGTCAAATATTGTTTTAAGCATGGGAATAAGATTTTTTTTGGCAAATTCGATTTCTGGATAAGCCGTAGCCAGATCATCTATTAGATTACTCTCAATTTCTGCAATCCCAGTTTTTGCATCCGTTTTTTTGTTGATTGATTCCGCTACATTGATGTGTACGACATTGTATTTGTTGAGGTGTTTCTCGTAGTCAGCACATTTTGAAATTTCCAGTCCGTCAAAATGGGCATGAGAATCACACCCGCGTGAATAATATGCGTCCATCATGTCGACAGTGTATGATTTGCCGAATCTTCTGGGACGCGACACACAGATAAAGCAATTAGCTCTATTAACGAGACTGTTCGTATATGATATCAATTCAGTTTTGTCGACATAAATATCTTCATTGAGGCATTTTTGAAATTTTTCATTTCCAGGATTCAGATAATTACCCATGATGCACTCTCCCGATTTCTTGTCATCATTATACAATGTTCAAAGAAAAACCGCAATACCGTTAAATTGAGTATGGAATGACATGTCACTATCCGTTACTATTTTAAGCCTATGCCGCTTAAAATAGTAACCATAACAAGAGGGGATATCATGTGGATTATTTCCAATGATATTCCCATCTATTGTGATAGATTTTGCTGAATTGAGTCCGAATCATGCGTTAAATCAGACCGTGATATATAGTCCTAATTTTTGGGAAAGCTTTAATATAATCCATTCTCAGGGATTCACAACACCTGATGATTTTTGTGCGAATCGGTATCACCTTATATTTTTCTGTAATACACGGACCTGGCAAAGAGGTCTCCAATGTTGATGCAAAGTATGTATCCGTCCTTGAGAACACGGTCGCACTCTTTCTAGATAAGATTAAAAAGATTGTTGATGTATTCTTCATAAATGTCGTCAGAACCATAACCCTAAAATTGCCGGTACGGTGGGGAGGTGATGATGAGTTGAACCGATTTGTCTTTATTTTACTTATTGATCGTCTGTCGCCGGATAATTTTATGTGTGGATATTTTTAACCTCAAAGTGAGATGTTATATAAATAATGCGAACTGCGCCCAGTTCATTTACATATTAAAAATGGTTCGGGCTGGCAGTTTAATGCAAGTAGGTAAAATGTATGAAATTCAGAGAAGTTTCGCGTTGTCGACTGATATTGTCTCTTTTTTGACAACGTGTTTTTTAGTCTTCGAATCGTACACGATGCCGAGAAGCAGTACATCCCCTTTGTATTCGTAAAAGGCCTTGT
>JAJQAJ010000009.1 GCA_021203865.1 Clostridia bacterium | reverse complement strand
TACTTTCTAAGTTTAAATAATTTACCCGGTTTTGGCAACTAATTGGGCCGCGCGAAAAGACAAAAATACGGGTTCAAATCACAGCACTCTGAGAAGCTCAGTCATGCTCTTGCACTGTGAAGATGTTTTAAGCCTGACGTGTTCGCTTATAAGTTTAAGAGCCCTTCTGAGCTCATCGGAAGTGGGATCTCCAACAAGCTCCCCACCACCTCCGAGCGTCCTTATGATGCGGTAGGTCGAGGGGCTCGCCTTCGGCGCCTCGCCACACGCCGCGCAAGTGAACGACCCTGAGGAAAAATCAAAACGGAGCCTTTCCTTTTGAGAAAGGTCCTCCCCGCAAAAAGGGCAAACCCCCGCGTCTATCGCGAACCCGTAAAGGGAGAGCGCGCACAAAATGAAACGCACAAGCTCAACCCCCTCGTTTTTTTCGCAAATTCCGGCAAAACAACGAAGTAGCGCGGACAAAAGCTCCCCGCTCTGATACTCCTCCATGCAGAGAACGTCCGCTGTCTCGCACGCCGCGCTCGCGGCATAGAATTTGATGATGTCCGTCCTTATGTCATAAAAGCTCTCTTTTTCAGAGGCCGAGATGACGGTGTTCCTCCCGTTCGTCCTCGCAAGGACGTATTCGCAAAAACAGAAAGGCTGGGCCGCAAACCTGAGCTTCGCCCCCGCCTTCCTCACGCCCTTGACGGACGCAGTCACCTTTCCCTCCTCCGCGGAGAGCAACGTGAGTATCCTGTCGTTTTCGCCGTAGTCAACCGCTCTTATGACCGCGGCGTTAAGCTTGATTTCCATCTTCCGGTCAGTTGTCCCCGTATCCGAAATCGCGCACGTACGAAGGATTGTTCCTCCAGTCCTCTTTGACCCTCACGTATGTGGTCAAAAAGACCTTTGCCCCGAGGAACTTCTCCATGTCCTGCCGGGCAAATGAGGACACCTCCTTAATCGCCGCGCCCTGCTTGCCTATGAGTATGGATTTATGCGACTTTTTCTCGCACACGATGTCAAGGTTGATGTCATAGACTCCGTTTTCGTTTTGCTCAAAGCTGTTGACGACTATGGCAATCCCGTAGGGTACCTCATGCTCGAATTTCAGAAGAATCTTCTCCCTCATTATCTCGGCGACCATGAACTTCTCGCTCCTGTCGGAGACGATGTCGCCCTCTATCACCCTGTCACCCTCGGGCATGGCCGCGATAAGAGCCTCTTTAAGCTTTTTCATGTTGCTCCCGCGCCTTGCGGACACGGGAAAGATGTCACACCTTATCCCGGCGTCATACATCTTCGCGATGTCGAGCGGAATGTTTTCCTTTGGCATTATGTCGGTCTTCGTGTACGCGACAATCGCGGGAACCGGGCCGGAGGTGTACTTTTTCATTGTCTCGATGTCAGTTTCCGATATCCCCTCGTGTCCGTCACAGACATACATTATGAGGTCGACATCCTCAACCGAATGCTCGGTCGTTTTCATCATGACACCCGAAAGGTACGTCGAGTTCTTGTAAAGGCCAGGCGTGTCAACGAAGACAAGCTGATATTCATTCTCGGTGAGAACACCGAGAATCCTGTCCCTCGTGGTCTGAGGCTTTGGAGAAACGATGGATATCTTCTCACCAACGAGTACGTTAATTAGCGTGCTCTTCCCCGCGTTCGCTCTTCCTATGACGGCTATTTTTCCGCATCTCATTCTCTCGTCAATCCCATCCCGGTCAGAATTTTTTCTTCCATGGCCCGCATTCTGGCCCTGTCTTCTTCCGTCTCGTGGTCGTATCCCAGAAGATGGCACACACCGTGAACGGCCAGATAGTTCATTTCGCGCGCAAAACTGTGTCCGTACTCCTCCGCCTGCTCGCGCGCCCTCTTTTCACATATCGCTATCGAACCCAAAAAAAGACTCCCGTCATCCTCAATGTCACCGGGAAACTCTTTTTTGGAAAGCCTCCGCCCCAAAATTCCCGTGAGAGTCGGAAAACTCAGAACGTCCGTCACCGCGTCGACCTTCCTCATCTCGCGGTTGAGACGCTTTATCTCCTCCTCGTCCACCACGATAATCTCGAGGCTAATCGCGCAGTCGGATTTTATCTCCCTTCGGAAGGCTTTCGCCACACCGGAAAAATCGTATCCGTCCGAGATTATCTTAAATCTTCTCATTTCCCCTCCTCAGAAAGCGCGCTCCCCAGAAGCTGACAGATGGTGGGTCTGAACCCGTACCTTTCCGTGAGATCCTCTATGTCCTTTCTGGCCCTCTCTTTGACACTGTCCGGCGTGAACGGCCGCTTTCTCGCGCGGATGAGAATGTTTTTGGGTGTATGTTCGAAATCGACGAACTCCAGAAGCTGTGTCTTGTACCCGCATAGCTCCAGCATCTCCGCCCGCACGGCGTCGGTCGCGAGCGCGCAGAATCTCTCCTTTATTATCCCGTACCTCGTGAAAATGTCAGCAGGCACGGTCTGGGCGTTGAGCTCGTGCTGACAGCACGGGACGGAGAATATCATCTCCGAACCCCACATAACGGCGTTGAAAAGAGCGTGGTCGGTAGCCGTGTCGCACGCGTGGAGGCTCATGACTATGTCGGGTTTGAACGGCGGCGCGTAGCCGTTTATGTCACCCACCTCGAAGCGAAGATTTTTATATCCGTATTTTTTCGCGGCCGCACCGCATTTTTCAACGACGGCCTTTTTAAGGTCTATCCCCACGATCTCCACGTCGAGGGACAAAACCTCGGAGAAATAATAATAAACCACGAAGGTAAGATATGATTTGCCGCACCCGAAATCTATCATCCGGTAACTTCTTTTGCCGCTTTGTCTTATCTCGTCACCAATTATTTCGAGGAACCTGTTCACCTGGCGGAACTTATCGTGCATGGAGCTTATTATTTTACCGTCCTTCGTCATCACGCCCATGTCGACAAGGGGAGGCACGATTTCACCTTCCCTCAAAATGTAATTCTTCTTCCTGTCATGGTCCGGATTTTCTTCCGCCGTGGCTAAATCTTTTTCCGCGGGGAGCCTTTTCATCGTGACACCGCCGTCCCTACCAATCAAAAGTTCCCGCTGACCGTCGGCGGAAAATACGTTCACCCTCGAAAATCCCTCGCAGAGCCCGGGAAACCTCTCCGCCGCCTCCCCCTCTGGGATGTTGAGATGGAAGATCTGGGTATTTGTGTACCTCGCGGCCTGAAAATACCCGGCTTTTCTTTCGATGACCACGCGTCTAAATTGCGTATCCTTCCCTGTGGGCTTTGAAATGACGGCTCTTTTCACGGGTCCGGAAAAAATCTCTCTCGCCGCTTCTTCCAAAGTCATGACTTCCTCGCTCTCGAGACTTTGATTTTTGGATATTCGATTCTCTTGTGATACACGCCGGAAATCTGCGACACCAAAGTTTCCCTGATTTTTGTGAGGTCCTGCATGGTTATCGGGCAGTTGTCGAACTGGCCCATGTCGAGTCTTTCCTCTATCACCTCGCGGACGAGGTTTTCCACGTTCTCCTGTGACTTGTTCGGCATGGCGCGCGAGGCGGCCTCTACGGAGTCACAGATCATGATTATCGCCGCAATCTTGGTAGACGGAATGGGCCCGAAGTAAGAATAATTTTCTATCTTTATCTCGCGGTCACTCATTTTGAGGGCTTTGGCGTAGAAATACTTTATGGGCATCGTGCCGTGATGTTCGAGCGCAACATCGGCGAAGATTTCGGGGAGATGGTTTTTCCTTATGACCTCGGCGCCGAGCCTCGTGTGACTCCTTATGATGTCGGCGGAAAGCTCAGGCGTGAACGCATCATGCGGGTTCACCCCATCGAACTGATTTTCCGTGAACATACCCGCCTCCTTCATCTTTCCGACGTCATGGTAGTACGCGACCGCCCTCGCGAGTTCAGGATTTTCACCTATGTCGGACGCGCAGGCCTCGGCGAACTGGGCCACCATCACGGAATGGTTGTAAGAGCCCCTCGCGTCCCTCTTAAGCCTGTATATGAGTTTGGCGTTGTCAGAGGTAAGTTCGTGGAGTCTGAACACCGTGAGGTTGGCAAACATTTTTTCAAAGACCGGCAAAAGGAGCAGAAAGAGAACGACGGAGAAGACCGAGTCAAGTGCCCCGTACACGAACAGCATGGCTATCTCCGAATCGGTTCCGCCGGAAAGGGTCTCTATGCTGAGCATCGCCGTAATGCACTCTATGGGGATGAGGAGTATGAGAGTCAAGAGCACGCACTGAAGCCTCGTCTTGAACCTGTCCATGAGAAAGATGGCGACCATCCCCGTACAGAACACCACGAGAAGGTCTGTGGCGTATGAGCACACGTCGAGCCCGTCGTTTATGCCGGAAAAGGCGTCCACCACAAAAGTGAACAGCGTGAAAACGACAAGGAGATAGCTCGCATTCCTCCTTCCGTACAGTATCGCACACATCATGGCGAAAAACGCCACGGGCCTCGCGTTGAAATCGACGAACACCCCTACCACGAGGTCGAGTATGAGCGCGACGTACAGGAGAAGAAAAATCTCCATGAGCTTTTTGGGGTCTTTGAGAACGTCGGCGTCCTCAAAATAGAAATATACGTCTATCGCGACCGAAAGCACAATGAATGAACCGGCGATGACTATCATGTCAATGTAATTGTCGGCTATGTAATCGGTGACGCCCGATTTTTCCTTGATGTACAGACTTATGAAAACTATGAGAAGAAGGACAACAAGGTTAAAAAGCATTATGAAAACATTCGCCGTTATGTTCTTCCCCGTGAGCGATTTCTTTTTCACTCCTTGCTATTCCTCCCGTGTTCTTCTTCGTATTTCTCGTACGCGCGCACAATTCTCATCACCATGGGGTGCCTCACGACATCGGCGTCGGTGAGACGGCAAACACTTATGCCTTCCACACCCTCCAGCACCTTCACCGCGTGATTGAGTCCGCTAATTTTGCTCTCATGAAGATCTATCTGCGTCACGTCGCCCGTGACAACGACTTTGCTCCCTTCGCCAAGACGCGTCAGAAACATCTTAATCTGTTCCGGGGTGGTGTTCTGCGCCTCGTCCAGAATTATGAACGAAGATGAGAGCGTCCTTCCCCTCATGAACGCCAACGGAGCTATCTCTATTATCCCTTTGTCTATGTACTTCGTGAAAGTGTCGACGCCGAGCATCTCCTGCAGAGCGTCATAGAGAGGACGAAGGTACGGGTCCACCTTCTCCTGCATGTCGCCGGGAAGAAAACCGAGCTTTTCCCCAGCTTCCACAGCGGGTCTTGTGAGGATGATCCTTTCCACCTCGTGCTGTTTGAGACTCTGCACCGCCATCGCCACGGCAAGGTACGTCTTTCCGGTTCCCGCGGGACCTATGACGAAGACCACCTCTTTGCTCTTTATCTCGCTCACGTAGTTCTTCTGGCCGAGCGTTTTGCATTTTATGGGCCGCCCGCGGAAATTAACCGCCACCGTGTCGGAAAAAAGTTTGACGGCCTCCGAGGCCTTCCCCTCTCTCCCGAGCTCTATACAGTAATGAACGAGACCCTTGTCGACAGTGTCCCCGTTTTCAACCAGTGTGACGAGACTCTCAGCCACGACGCCCGCGAGCAAGGTTTTGTCCTTCTCTCCGTCAAAAACTATGTCAGTGCCTTCAAGCCGCGCTGACACGCCCGTCTCCTTGGCCAGAAGGTTCAAATTTTCATCAAAAGGGCCAAGGACCCTCTGAAGTATTTCCGTGCTCCCCACAGGCACGCGGCACAAATAATGATCCATCCGTTTTATCCTGTATATCCTGTGAACGCGGGTTGCCCCGCACGAATAAATTATAACTGATTTTCCCAAAAAAGCAAAAGAATTGCCGTATATTATATATGTATAGAAGCTCACCTCTCATGACAGGTCAGAGCGGCACGCAAAAGAGTCTCGGCTTCGGACTTATCACACATTCTGCCCTTCAAAAATTGCTGCCTTTCTACGACTTTTTCAGGGACATCGGAAGACCTGTTCTCAATGAAAGTCTTGTCCATAAGATCGACACACACGGGAAGAAGATCAATACCGCGTCCCTCGCTCAGTAGATCAGTGAGGGACACACCGAAAAAGTCAGCGAGCCTTATCACCACGGAAAGTTTAGGCTCCGCCCCAGCTTTAAGTCTGGAAAGGTTGCCTATTGCGATGTCGCACGCCGCGCTTATCTGCCTGTATGAAACTCTCGTCGAATCGATGAGATACGAGAAACTATTCGTAAAACTCACAGCGCAATCCGGAACCACCGGCTTTTTCAAAGGAGAGACGTAAAGCCTGACCTTGGCGACGGAGGAAAGCGTATCCAAAAGGTTCACGAAAAGATCAAAAAGGGAAACCGAATCCTTACCGGAAAAGACATTTTCCATCACGCGTAAGAAACATTCATCCGAACATAACTCAAAGGACGAGCCATACATCTCAAAGAGAAACGAGCGTGAGATTTTGACCTCCTCCTCAATATCAGAAGAAATCGGATAGGCGCAGAGCCTTTCGAGAGGAACCCCGTACATCGCAGCCATCTTCACGGCAGAGCAAAGCCCGGGAGCTACACCGCGGGAATAAAAGACAAGAGTGGGCTGGGGAATTTCAAGACACTCCGAAATCTGAGAATACGTAAGTTTCAATAGAGAGCTTCTGAGATACTCAATGTTCTGGCCGAACATCAAAAGCCCGTTAAGGTTGACATCATCCTGCTTCACAAAAATCCTCCGACGTAATTTTCAAACAACATATCAAAAAGCTTGAAAATATTTCACCAATTATTTATAATTTTTCTCGTGACAAAAGAAAAGTTAGCAAATTGGGGTATAGCCAAGCGGTAAGGCAGCGGACTCTGACTCCGTCATCGTTGGTTCAAATCCAGCTACCCCAGCCAAAGAC